>NZ_JBFTLD010000006.1:0-83752 GCF_056396265.1 Allobosea sp. 05T422_2
CTCCGGGAGCGGGCCGCGGGCGTTCGGCCCCAGGCGGGCGCGCCTCGCCGGGCGCGGCTGAGGCTCCCGGGGGRCGAGGCCGGCGCGGCTGTCCGGGCTCTTCGTCCGACGGCGCAGGAGCCTGCGCTAATCTCATCGGTGCCTGCGCCGGTTCGACCGCGAAGCCGCCATGCGACAGGGTCAGGCCGGGAAGGACAGTACCGATCAGAAGCCAGTTTTTCGTGCGCGTCATGAGTTCCGTTTCCGTTTCAGTGGCTCGGGCTATCAGCGCGCGTGCGCACTGAACCCGCCATGAACCGAAAACGGCCGAAATCGGGCAGGGTTCCTCCCCGCCCGACCCGAGCTGTGCGGGCTAAAGCCCGGCCTCGGCCTTTACATAGCGCGCGATCTCGGCGTGGCTGGCAAACCAGCAATCGCCCTTCGCCTTGGCATGCCGGATCAGCTCCTCGAGGATCCAGATGCGCGAGCGGTAGGTGATGACATGGGGATGCATGGTCAGCAGGAAGAGCCCGCCTTCCTCATGGGCGCGGTCGAATTCGCGGCGGAAGATGTCGAATACGGCTTCCGGCGCCGTGTAGGGCCGCAGCGCCTGGAAGCGGTTCATGTTGAAATAGACCGCATCGTCGCGGATCCATTCGACCGGAAGCTCGACCATGCCCGTCGGCTCGCCCTTCTCGATGATCTCGTAGGGGTCGTCATCGGCAAAGAGCGAGGAATCGTAGAGCAGGCCGAGTTCGCGCTCGATGCTCAGGGTCACTTCCGAAAAATCCCAGGACGGCGTGCGCATGCCGACCGGCCTGACGCCGGTGATCTTCTCCAGCGTATCGGCTGAGCGCAGATGCAGTTCGCGTTCGGCCGCGGGCGGCACGGCGGTGTTGACCTCATGGATCCAGCCATGCAGGCCGATCTCGTGGCCTTCCGCTATGACGCGGCGTTGCTCGTCGGGATAGAGCAGGGCGGTTACCGCCGGCACGAAGAAGGTCGCCTGGATCTGTTCCTTCGCCATCAGGCTGAGGATGCGCGGCATGCCGACGCGGTTGCCATACTGGCCCCAGGAGAGGCGGCCGACCGATTTGCCGCCATCGCGCAATTCGTTCGTCTCATGATCGACGTCGAAGGAGAGGGCGACGGCGCAGCGCGCGCCGTTCTTCCATTTCGTGGGCTTCAGGTTGCGGCCTGCGCGCACGCGCTCGACCTTGTCGCGCCAGACCTCCTCGGGCCATTGCCAGGGTTCGAGAGCAGGTTCGGTCATGGCGGATGTCCTTCAGGCTGGCGGGGCGGTCGGCAGGACCGGCACGGCGGCCAGGAGCCTGCGTGTGTAGTCGTGGCGCGGATTGTCGTAGATCTGGCCCGCTGGCCCCTCCTCGACGATCTTGCCGCGATACATGATCGCGACCCGGTCGCAGAGATGGCGCACTACCGAGAGGTCGTGCGAGATGAAGATCAGGGTCAGGTTCAACTCGGTCTGCAACCGCATCAGCAGGTTGATGATCTGTGCCTGGATCGAGACGTCGAGCGAGGCGACCGGCTCGTCGCAGACCACGACATCAGGCTGCATGGCGAGCGCACGCGCGATCGCGACGCGCTGGCGCTGGCCGCCGGAGAATTGATGCGGATAGCGGCTGGCGAAGGCGGGATCGAGCCCGACGGCGGCGAGCCATTGCCGGACATATTCGGCCGCCCCCGCCCTGGTGACGATGCCATGCGTGATCGGCCCCTCGGCAATACTGTCGCCGATGCTCATACGCGGATTCAGCGAGGCGAAGGGGTCCTGGAAGATGGTCTGGATCCGGGTGGTGTTCTTGTGCGGCCGCGCGCCGCCGCCCATCACCGGCTCGCCCTCCAGCCGCACCGTGCCGGAGTTCGGCGCATAGATGCCGGCCGCAATACGCCCGAGCGTCGATTTGCCCGAGCCCGATTCGCCGACGAGGCCGAGTGCCTCCCCCCGCGGGACGGTCAGGCTGACGGAATCGACGGCCTGGACCCCACGGCCCGGTTGCGACAGTCCAAGCTTCTGGCCGAGCAGGCGCAGGATGCCGGGCGGGGTCTGGAACAGCTTGCTGACGTCCTGAATGACGAAATAGGAGGCGTCCGCCTTCGATCCACGCGACGGTGAGGCACCGGAGGTGCGTGCCGGCGGCGATGCATCGGGGACACCGCCGCCCCGGGCGAGGAAAGTGCCCGGCTTGGCGCGGGACGGCAGCGAATCGAGTAGCGACTGGGTGTAGGGATGCTGCGGCCTGGTCAGCACGTCGAGCACAGGCCCGGTCTCGACGATCCTGCCGTAGCGCATCACGCAGACGCGGCTGGCGATCGAGGCGACYGTCGCCAGATCATGGCTGATCCAGATCAGTGCCGTGCCGAGCTCCGCCACCAGCTCCTTCATTTCGGCCAGGATCTCGGCMTGGATCGAGACATCGAGCGCCGTGGTCGGTTCGTCGCAGATGATCAGCTTTGGCCGGTGCAGCAGAGCGATGGCGATGGCGACGCGCTGGCGCATGCCGCCGGAGAACTGATGCGGGTAGAAATCGACCTTCGCCTCGGGCTCTGGAATCCGGACCTGGGCAAGCGCCGCGATGGCGCGCCTGCGCCCTTCTTCTGCCGAAACCTTCTCATGCGCCTCCAGCGCCAGCAGGATCTGGGCGCCGATCGTCAGGACCGGGTTCAGCGTCATCAGCGGGTCCTGGAAGACCATCGAGATGATCTTGCCGCGAATTGCGCGCAGGTCGCGGGACGGCAATCCGATCAATTCGCGCCCTTCGAGCCGGATCGAGCCGCTCTCGATTTTTCCTGGCGGGTCGATCAGGCCGATGATCGAGAAACCCGTGATGCTCTTGCCGGAGCCGGATTCGCCGACGAGGCCCATGACCTCGCCGCGCTTCAGTGAGAAGGAGACGCCGTCGACGGCTTTCACGACGCCGGCACGGGTGTGGAAATGCGTCGCGAGGTCACGGACCTCGAGCAGCGGCACTGCCTCGGCCGAGCCACTCATCGCCTGAGCCTCGGGTTGACCTGGTAGCGGATCTGGTCGCCGACGAGGTTGATTGCGACGATCAGGATGATCAGCGCGACGCCGGGATAGATCGAGATCCAGTAGCGGCCCGACATCATGTACTGGAAGCCGTTGGAGATCAGCATGCCGAGCGAGGGCTCTGTCACCGGCAGGCCGACACCGAGAAAGGAAAGCGTCGCTTCGAGCGCGATGGCGCTCGCCACCTGCACCGTCGCGACCACGATCAGGGGCGGCAGGCAGTTCGGCAGGATATGGCGCCAGACCACCCGGCGGGCCGGCAGCGGCGTCGAGAAGGCGGCCTCGACATAGTCCTTGCCGCGCTCGGCCGCGGCTGCGCCATGGGCCGTGCGGGCAAAATAGGCATATTGCGCGGCTGCCAGCGCCGCGATGAGCTGGAATTTGCCCTGGCCGAGCACGGCCGAAATCACCAGCGCGAGCAGGATCGCCGGGAAGGCAAGCTGGAGATCGATGATGCGCATGATGAACGCTTCCCAGCGGCCGCCGAGATAGGCGGCGGTGATGCCGAGCGTGACGCCGACCGTGAAGGCGAGCGAACCGGCGATCAACCCCATCTGCAGCGAGATGCGCAGGCCGTAGAGGATGGCCGAGAACAGGTCGCGGCCCTGCGCGTCGGTGCCGAGCAGATGGGTGAAGCCGCCGGAGCCGACATAGCCCGGCGGCCGGCGCGCATCTGACAGGGTGAGATTGGCGAGATCATAGGGATCCTGCGGCGCGATCCAGGGCGCAAGGAGCGCCACGCCGATCATCAGCACGACGACGACGAGGGCTGCGAGCGCCACCTTGCTCTCGCGGAACTCGTTCCAGAATCGGGCGAGGGGCGAAGCCTGCTTCATTACGCGCGCGCCTTTCTCAGGCGCGGATCGAGCGCGACATAGGTCAGATCGACCAGGAAATTGATGGTGATGAAGACGAAGGCGACGAGCATCAGATAGGCGACCATGACCGGCCGGTCGAGCGACGTGATGGAGTCGATGATCAGCTTGCCGATACCGGGCCAGGAAAAGATCGTCTCGGTGACGACCGCGAAGGCCAGCGTCGAGGCGAATTCGAGGCCGAAGACGGTGACGATCGGGATCGCGATCAGGCGCAGCACATGCCGGCGCAGGACGGTCCATTCCGAAAGTCCGGCGGCTCGGGCAAATTTCACCGTATCGGTCAGCATCACCTCGCGCGTCCCGGCCCGGGCCAGCCGCGTCATCAGGGCGAGCTTGAAGAAGGCGAGGTTAAGGGCCGGCAGCAGCAGATGGCTGAGCCCGTTCAACGTCAGAAAACTCCACTCGACGCCGAAAAGCGAAGCGGTCTCGCCGCGGCCACCGGCAGGCAGCCATTGCAGCTCGACTGCGAAGGTGATGATMAGAACCAGGCCGATCCAGAAGGTCGGTACGGAGAAGCCGAGGATCGAGATCGCCATGATGATCTTGGCGAGCAGGCTGTCGGGCTTGTAGCCGGCATAGATGCCGGCCGGCACGCCGATCAGGGCCGCTCCGAATACGGCAGCCAGCGTCAGCTCCAGCGTCGCGGGCAGGCGCGACAGGATAAGTTCCAGCACCGGCATGCCGAAGACGAAGGAACGGCCGAAATCGCCGTGGAGCACACGACCAAGGAAGGTGAAATACTGTTCCCAGAGCGGTCGATCGAGCCCGTAGCGGGCAATCGTCTCGAGTCTCATCTCCTGGCTGACATCGGGCCCGATCAACACGTCGATCGGGTTGCCGATGGCGTAGACGCCGACGAAAACCAGCGCCGACATGACGAGCATCACCAGCAGAGCCTGGACGATGCGCCCGAGGATGTGCCCTAGCATCTGACGAAGCGCCTGGCGCCTGCGGTCACGGCCAGTTCTCCGCGATCACCGCCCGCGTCTCCTCGACGCCTACCTGCCAGAGGCTGAGCATCTCGTTGTCGGAGCGCTGGTAGCGCCCGTGGAAATTTCCGTCGCCCAGGATCTCGCGCTTCTTCGCCGGGTTCGAGGCCTGGTAGAGCGCGCGATCGAAGGGCGGCTTCACTGCATCCGGCATGGCGACGCCGTCGAGCCGGGTCCAGGGGAAGTTCTCCATCCAGGAGGCATGCGAGGCAGCGGGATCGACCGCCTTCACCGCCGCCTGGAAGCGCGGCCCTGCCCACCAATCATGCAGCTTGACGCTGGCATCGGGGCGGCGGCCCATCCATTCCGTGCAGAAGGTCATCACGGGTGCATTGCCGCCATGGCCGTTGACCAGCACGATGCGGCGGAAGCCGGAGCGGTAGAAGCCCTCCAGCATATCCTCGATCAGCGCGACATAGGTGCTCATCCGCAGCGAGACGGTGCCGGGGAAGGCGACGAAGCCTGGCGTCATGCCATAGGCCAGCACCGGGAAGACGGGTACGTTCAGCGGCTCGGCCGCATCGCCTGCCACTTTCTCTGCCAGGATCGCGTCGGTGGCGAGGCTCAGATAGGCGTGCTGCTCGACACAGCCGAGCGGCAGCACACAGCGGTCATCCCGCTGGGCCTGCGCTTCGATCTGCATCCAATTCATCTCGGCGACACGCACGGCCCGTTCCTTGCTTTTCTCTGGCAGTGCGCCATCCTTGACTCCCAGTCAGAACGTCGTCAAGTTCCATTTGGAACTAAACGGGAGCTCATCATGCGCCGCGCCCCCACATCACTCTCGCGTCTCGACCATGAGCGCGAAGCGGCGTTGCGCGATCTCGACCCGCTCACCGTCACCAAGCTCTGGGACAATCCCTGCTGGCTGTCGTTCCGGTTGAACTTCGTCGCCTTCCGCTTCAACGATCCGGTCTATCGCTGGATAGAGACCCGCTACGGCCTGGTCCGCCCGGAATTCGTCGCGCTCTACGCGGTCGGCCTGAAGGAGGGTGTGGCTGCAAAGAACATCGTGGCCTCGTCCGGTTTGCCGAAGAACACGCTCAGCCGCGCCATCCAGAAGCTGCTGACCCGGCGCCTGCTCAAGCGCGAGACGGACCGGGACGACCTGCGCAGCTTCGTGCTGCGCCTGACGCCTGCAGGACGCGCCATTTTCGAGGAGACCATGCCGCTGATGGTGAAGCAGCAGAGCGCCATGCTCTCGGCCTTGACCGAGGCCGAGCAGCGCCAGCTTTGCGAATTGATGGACAAGCTCGTCATTGCCTCTCCGGTGTGGCCGGCGGATCTCGAGCCCCAGTCATAGACCGGGTCGGGCGAAGCGTTCTTCCAAAGAGTTGCGGGATGGTGGTGGGTCTTCACTGCCGTACCGCGCCAATTGAGAACAACAGTCGAGTCAGGATCGCCTAATCAAGTGACACCACGGCGCCTCGTTGCGTGGGCCGACTGCCACCGCCGAGGCCACATAATAAACCAGCGGGAGGGCCGACATGTCGGCCTTTACCGAAACAAAACAGGGGAATTCGTCATGAAGCTTGCCACCACCGYCCGCATCTTCGGACTCGCGGCCGCACTCAGCGCCTCCGTCTCCGGGGTCGCCCTAGCGCAGACGCTTACAATCGGCGTTCGCGCCGGCCCGGAATCGATCGATCCGCACTTCACCGCGACCGGCACCCATGCCGAAGCGCTGAAGCATGTCTTCGACACGCTGACCTGGTCGGGCGACAAGCTGCAGATCGAGCCGCGGCTTGCGACGAGCTGGAAGGCGATCGAGCCTTCGGTCTGGGAGTTCAAGCTGCGCCCGGGCGTCAAGTTCCATGACGGTTCCGACTTCACCGCCGAGGATGTGAAATTCTCGATCGAGCGCATCCCCGTGGTCGCCGGGCCGAACCCGACCACGATCTATGTGCGCCGCGTCAAGGAGGTGAAGATCATCGATCCGCTGACGGTCCATATCGTCACCGACGGGCCGGCCCCGAACTTGCCGAACGACTTCATCCGCCTCTTCATCGTCTCCCACAAGGCGGCGGCCGGACTGACCAAGGACAACGCCAACGAGGCCTTCAATACCGGCAAGGCAGCGGTCGGTACCGGCCCCTACAAGTTMGTGTCCTGGACGCCGAAGGACCAGCTCGTGCTGGAGCGCTTCGACGGCTATTGGGGCGAGAAGGAGCCTTGGGCCCGCGTGCTGCGCAAGGAGCTGCCGAACGACGCCGCCCGCGTCGCCCAGCTCAAGGCCGGGCAGGTCGATATCATCGTGCGGGCGCCGGCATCCGACGTGCCGACCCTGAAACGCGACTCCAAGCTCGCGGTCACGACGGTCGACACGGTCTATGTCTTCAACATGGAGCTCGACATGCGGGACAAGTCCCCGCAGGTCAGCGCCAAGGATGGCTCACCGCTGCCGAAGAACCCGCTCCAGGACGTCAAGGTGCGCGAGGCGATCGATCTCGCCATCGATCGCCCGGCCCTGGCGGAGATTGCGATGGAAGGTCTCGGCTCGCCGGTGAACCAGCTCGTGACGCCGGATATCGCGGGTTACAATAAGTCGCTGCCGGCGCTGAAGCCTGACCTCGCCAAGGCCAAGAAGCTGATGGAGGAGGCCGGTTACGCCAACGGCTTCAAGGTCGCCTTCTCGTTCACCAATGACCGCCTTCCCGGCGACCGTCAGGTCGGCACGTCCATCGCCCAGATGCTGGCGCGGATCGGCATCGACGTGAATGCCAATGCCCAGCCGGGCGCGGTCTTCTTCCCGGCCCGCCTGCGCGGTGATTTCTCGATGTCGATGTCCGGCTGGGGCACGCTGACCGGTGAGTCAAACTACACGCTTTCCTCGGTGGTGCACTCGAACGATCCGGCCAAGAAGCTCGGCGCCTTCAACGTGCTGGGCTACAAGAACGCCGCGCTCGACAAGCTGATCGAGGATGCGGCGGTGGAGATGGATGAGGCCAAGCGCAACAAGTTCCTCTCCGATGCCAACGCCATCGTCGCACAGGACCGGCCACGTCTGCCGATCGTCGCCGTCGGCTCGGCCTGGGCCATGCAGAAGGACAAGGTCGTGATCAAGCCGCGCGTGGATGAAGACACGCTCGCCATGGACATCAAGCCCGCCAAGAAATGAGGCTTCGGCCTCGCTCGCCCGGTTCCTGCAAATATGCAGGAACCGGTATAAAAACGCGCCGAACGAGTATCGGGCATGCGTGGAGAGACTAGCCGCAAGGCCAGTAGGTGGGGTATGTGCCCCGCCGCCTGCTCTCCCCTTTCCCGACTACACGGTTCGACCTCTCCCACTGCGGGAGAGAGGGAAACGCACCAGGATTACCCATGACAATCTCACCTATTGCCCTGGCCATTCATGGCGGTTGTGGCACCTTGCCCAAGGCCGAGATGACCGAAACGGAGTGGACCGAGGCCAAGGCGGATCTCGCCGCCTCGCTCCGCGCCGGCTGGGCCGTTCTCAGCAAGGGCGGCTCGGCCGTCGATGCGGTCGAGGCCGCGGTGCTGGTGATGGAGAATTCGCCGCATTTCAATGCCGGCCACGGGGCCGCGTTCAACGCGGATGGCGAGCATGAGCTCGACGCCTCCATCATGGATGGCGAGACGCTGGCCGCCGGCGCCCTTTGCGGCGTCAAGCGCATCCGGAACCCGATCGGCGCCGCCAAGGTGCTGATGCGCCGCGGCGATCCGCTTTTCCTGGCCGGCACGGCCGCGGACAGCTTCGCCGAGTCGGAGGGGCTCGACATGGTCGAAAACGAGTATTTCTCGACCGAGCGGCGCCGCAAGAATCTGTCCTCGATGAAGATCCGCGAGCTTGTCGGCACCATGTCCGAAGCAAGCGAGGCCGAGAAGCACGGCACGGTCGGTGCGGTCGCGCTGGATGCCCAGGGCCATCTCGCTGCTGCGACCTCCACGGGCGGCTACACCAACAAGCCGGCCGGCCGTGTCGGCGACTCGCCGATCATCGGTGCCGGTACCTATGCGCGCGACGGGCGTTGCGCGGTCTCGGGTACGGGCAAGGGCGAATATTTCATCCGCTACTGCGTCGGGCACGAGATCGCCTCGCTGATGGCCTATGCCGGCCTGAGCCTCGAGGAGGCGACCGCCCGGGCGATAGCCGAGCTCACCGAGCACAGGATCGGGGCTGGCCTGGTCGCGATTGGTGCCGATGGCAGCATCGTCGCGCCCTATAATTCCGCGGGCATGTATCGTGGCTGGGTGACGCCCGATGGCTTCATCCATGTCGCGACCCATCGCGATGTCGAAGTCGCCGGTCAGCTCGAGGCGGCTGCGTGAGCACGCCTGAGCCGATCGTCATCTGGGGTGCGGGCGCGATCGGCGGCACGCTTGGAGCCTATTGGGCGCKCGCGGGCATTCCTGTCCTGCTCGTCGATGTCGTCCCCGAACATGTCGAAGCCTGCCGGACGACGGGCCTCGCGATCAGCGGGCCGATCGAGGAATTTCGCCAGGTCGTGCCCGCGGTGACGCCGGCGGAGCTGACAGGAACCTACAAGCGCATCGTGCTCGCGGTGAAGGCGGGCGCCACGCAAACGGCACTCGACGCGCTCGCCCCGCATCTGGCCGAGGACGGTTTCGTGCTCTCTGCCCAGAACGGCCTCAACGAACTGGCCATTGCCAGGCACGTCGGCGAGGCCCGGACCATGGGCTGCTTCGTCAATTTCGGCGCGGACTGGCACGGGCCGGGCGAGATTCTCTACGGCAACCGCGGTGCTGTCGTCGTGGGCGAGATCGATGGCGCGATGACGCCGCGCGCCCTCGAAATGCACAAGCTGATGCTGCTCTTCGAGCCCGACTCGATTTTGACCAGCAATATCTGGGGTTATCTGTGGGGCAAGCTCGCCTACGGGGCGATGCTGTTTGCCACGGCGCTGACGGATGATTCGATGTCGGCGAATTTCGCCGATCCGAAGCGGCTCGCCGTCTGGCTCGAACTCGGGCGGGAGGTCGGTGCGGTCGCGGCGGCGCGTGGCGTCTCCTCGCTCGGCTTCGGCGAGTTCGATCCGATGGTCTTCGCGCCGGGCCGGCCGGAATATCCGCAGATCGCCGCGATCGCCTGGCTCGCCGACTACACCTCGAAGACGGCCAAGACGCATTCCGGGATCTGGCGCGACCTTGCCGTGCGCAAGCGCAAGACCGAGGTCGATCCCCAAATCGGCATCATCGCGCGCCTCGGGCGCGAGGCCGGCATTCCGACCCCGACGATCGAGACGCTGGTGAGACTGATCCACGAGGTCGAGGACGGCGAGCGCCCACTCTCGTTCGATACGCTGAAGGTGCTGATCGACCAATGCAACTCCGCTTCGACAATCGCGTAGCCCTCGTCACAGGCGCTGCCCAGGGCATCGGCCGAGCCATCGCAACCGCCCTGGCTCGGTCCGGGGCTAGGGTGCATCTCGCCGATATCGATGCCGAGGGGGTCGCGAAGACCGCAGCCGAGATCGGGGCCAGGTTTCATGCCGTCGATCTCGCGACGCCGGACGCAGCGCGCGATCTGCTTGGCACGATCTCGGCCGAAAACGACTCGCTCGACCTGCTCGTCCATGCGGCGGGCGGGGTGCGCGGCCAGGTCGGGCGGCCGATCGAGGAGATTCCCGAGGCGGACTGGCGCAGCATTTTCGCCGCCAATGTCGATGCCGCCTTCTTCCTGACGCAAGCCGCAGCACCGGTGATGAAGCAGGCCGGCTATGGCCGCATCGTCACCATCTCGTCCGGTGCGGGATTGCGCCCGAGCCTCACCGGCATCCAGGCCTATGCCAGTGCCAAGCACGCGCTGGTCGGGCTGACGAAGCAGCTCGCCTGGGAGCTCGGCCCGCATGGCATTACGGTGAACTCCGTCGCGCCCGGCTTCGTGCGCTCCAATCCGGCAACGGAACGGCAATGGCAAAGCTATGGCGAGGCCGGCCAGAAGAAACTGGTCGAGAGCATCCACACCCGACGCCTCGGTACGCCCGAGGACATCGCCAATGCCACGCTGTTTTTCTTGAGCGAACAGGCCGGCTGGATCAGCGGCCAGGTGCTTTCCGTCGACGGCGGACGCTCCTGAGCATTGGGGCGTTTTGCGGGCGCCGACGCGGTTTTTAACGGCATCATTGCCACATGCGTATTTTCGACCCTACAGTGGTTCCCGGGCTGGCATGAGCCAACCTGAATAGTGACTGAAGGGATAGCACGTGAGCACGGGTACCGTGAAATGGTTCAACGAGACCAAGGGCTATGGTTTCATCACCCCTGACGCGGGCGGAAGCGATATTTTCGTCCATATCAGCGCTGTCGAGCGCTCGGGCCTGCGCGGCCTGAACGAAGGCCAGAAGATCAGCTACGATCTCGAGGCCGATCGCAAGACCGGCAAGTCCTCGGCGGTGAACCTCAAGACGGCTTGATCTCCGCCTTCTGCGGGAGGGCGATCGGCGGCGTCACCTCCCGAGCCAATGCGAATCTCTATCTCTCTATCCGGACTGAAGACGATTCCCGGCATGCCCGTCGCCCCAAGGCGGCGGTAGAAAGGACCAGGGCCAGCCCGAAAAAGGCCGGCCCTCCCAATACGCATCTAGAGCTTGAACAGCTCCCGCCCCGTCTGATGGGCACGGATGTAATCCCAGTCATAGCTCACGCCGAGGCCTGGCCCCGTGGGCACGGGAAAACAGCCATCTTTGTCGACACCGTCGAGCTGGTCGCTGTACCCGCAGGTGTAGACCGGTGGCACGGCGTTGGGGCAATCCGGGCCGACCAGCGCAAGCTCATAGAAATTGGTGTTACGAGTCGCGGCCATGCAGTGGCGATGCGCAGGCCCGCAGGCATGGATCTCGACATCGACGCCAAAGGCCTCGGCGAGATGGGCGATCTTCATCGCGCCGGTGATGCCGAGATCGTATTCCGGATCGGAGCGCAGCATGTCGGTGCCGCCATTGATCAGGAAATCGGCCTTGGGCTCGAAGCCGCGCAGATACTCGGTCTGCAGGATCGGCGTTTTMAGCATCTCGCGCAGCTTCTTGTGGGCGAACGCGGRGACGCCACAGTCACGCATCGGGTCCTCGTACCAGAAATAGCCCCCCTCGTCGCAGGCCCGCCCGACATAGAGTGCGTCGGCGAAGGTTCTGAGCTCATTGGCCGGGTCGAGCATCAAAGTCATGCGATCACCGACCGTCCTGGCGACATGCAGGACGTTTGCCGCCTCCTCGCGCGCGTCGCCCTCATGCCAGCCATGGAGCTTGAAGGCGCGGTAGCCCAGTGCGTAACAGGCCTCGGCGAAGTCGGAGAAGGCCTCCTTGCTGTCGAGCCCGCCATTGCGGTCGCCGTGATAGGTCGAGGCATAGGTCTTGAGCCGCGTGCGGAAGCCGCCGAGCAATTGCGACACAGAAGCGCCGAAGCGCTTTCCCGCCAGGTCCCAGAGCGCGATGTCGATCGGTCCGATCCCCATCCCGTCATGCTGGCGGAGCTCCCGCTTCATGTCGTTCCAGATTTCCTCGCGGTGGTCCGGATTGCGGCCGAGCAGGTTGGGCGCAAGCGAGAGCGTCTGCGCCATCGTGGCCCGGGTTCCGCCCCAGTGCATGACATACTGTCCCTCGGCGCCGTCATCGCTGCGAATGACGATCGCAAACTTGGTCAGCTCGAGCTCTGAATTCGGCTTGTATCCGACATTGTAGACCGCCCGGGCATTCTCGGCCGAGCGGCCGAGATTTCTGCTCTTGAACGAGAATTCGACGACCTCAACCTCTGCAATCCTGGTCATGATGATCCTCTCAGAAACCGGCGATCCGGGGGAGCCAGAGGCTCAGGGCCGGCACATAGGTGATGATGGCGAGCGCCACGACGAGCGCGATCAGGAAGGGCCAGAGCTCCCGCAGCAGGGCCCCGAGCTTGACGCGCGTGATCGCCATGGCGACGAAACAGAGCACGCCCACGGGCGGTGTCACCTGGCCGATGACGAGGTTGACCAGCAGCACGATCCCGAAATGCACGAGGTCGATCTGCAACGCGGCCAGCAGCGGCAGCAGGATCGGCACCAGGATGATCATGATGGCGATCGTCTCCATGAACATGCCGGCAATCAGCAGGGCGATGTTCAGGATCAGCAGAACGACCAGCGGATCCGTCGAGATCGAGGTCATGAAGCTGGTGACCAGCTGCGGCGCCTGCTCGATGGCCAGAATCCAGCTGAAGGGCGAGGCCGCGGCGACGATGGCGATGACCACCGCCGTCTCGCGCGCCGTGCCGATCAGGATCGCCGGGAGGTCGGCAAGCTTGATCGAACGGTAGATGAACATGCCGACAACCAGGGAATAGGCGGCGGCGACGCCGGCGATCTCGGTTGCGGTGAATAACCCCGCCCGGAAGCCGACGATGATCAGCACCGGCATCAGCAGCGCCAGCGAAGCGTATTTGAACTCCTTCCAGAGATTCGGGAACGAGAACGAGCCGGCCGGCTTGAAATCGCGCCGCAGCGCCAGGATGGCGATGGTCGCCATGATGCAGCCGGCCATGACCAGGCCAGGAATGATGCCGGCGACGAAGAGGCTGCCGAGCGAGACATTGGCCTGCCAGGCATAGACCACCATCAGGATCGACGGCGGGATGATCGGGCCAAGCGTGCCGGCAACCGCTGACAGCGCCGCTCCAAACGCACGTGGATAACCCATGCGTTCGAGCTGCGGCACGAAGACCCGTGCGGCTGCGGCCGTATCGGCGACGGATGATCCGGAGATGCCGGAGAGAAAGACCTCGCCGACGACCAGCGTATGGGCCGGCCCGCCGCGGATATGGCCGACCAGTGCCTTGGTGAAGCTGAAGAGCCGCTCGGAGATGCCCGACGCGTTCATCAGGGAGCCGGCGAGCGTGAAGAGCGGGATCGCCAGCAGGGGGAAGGACTGCACGCCGGCCACGATGCGCTGGGCGGCGACGGTGRGCGGCACGCCTTCGATGAAGATCGTCAGCAGGGCCGAGCCCGCCATCGCGACCCAGATCGGCGTGCCGACTACGAGCAGGACCGCGAAGGTCAGGAGAAGGATGGAGACCATGCCGCTAGTCCCGCGTCGTGATGTCGGACCAGAGTGCGCCGGTGACGCCTTCGTCGATCAGGTTGCGCAGGAGATGCAGTAGCGACAGCAGGCTCCCGACGAAGAGCGGCGCCACCGTCCAGCCGGCCGAAATGCCGAGCATCGGCGTCAGGTTCGGCAGTTCGCGCTGGAGATAGCGCCAGGAAAACCAGGTCAGCGTGCCGAGAACCGCCGCTGTCGCGAGCAGCGCCACGACGCCGAAGAGGGTGCAGAGCCAGCGCGGGGCGAACAGCACCACGACATCGATGATGATGTGGGTCCGGGCATGGAAGGCGTTGGCGATGCCGAGGAAGATCATCCAGCCGAACAGCAGCAGGATCAGTTCCTCGGACCAGGTCAGCGGATCGTTCAGCGCGTAGCGGAAGACGACGGCGGCGCAGACCAGCGTCGCGATCGCGCCGTGCAGCGCGGCAAGGAAGGCGTTCTCCAGGCGGCTCGACCAGTCGTCGAGCCGCCGGATCAGGTCGAGCCCGGTCATGCCGGTCAGCGCTTGCGCTGAGCGTCGATGGCGGCGAGCACGCTGTCGAGATGGGCCTTGCCCCAGCGGCCCTCCATCGCGGTTGCCACGACCTTGGACCTGGCGGCGAAGGCGTCGCGATCGACATCCTCGACGATCTTGGAGCGGCCGGACTTGCGGATGTCCTCGAGCATCGAGGCCTCGCGCTTCTGCTGGAGATAGGTGTTCATGGCCGAGGCGCGGGCGGCTTCGGCGAACAGGACCTCGCGATGCTCGGGCTTCAACCGGGCGAGGCTGTCCTTGTTGATGACGATCATGTTGTTCTGGAGCATGTGCTTCGTCATCGCGACATAGCCCTGCACCTCATAGAACTTGCGCGAGAAGATCGTCGGGATCGGGTTTTCCTGGCCGTCGACCGTCTTCTGCTGGAGCGCGGTGTAGACCTCGCCAAAGGGAACCGGCGTCGGAKAGGCGCCATAGGCCTTGATCATCTCGACCCAGACCGGGCTTTCCGGCACGCGGATCTTGAGGCCCTGCAGGTCCTCCGGCTTCTTCACCGCGCGGTCGAGCGTCGTCATGTTGCGCCAGCCCCAGTACCAGATGCGGCTGACCGGGACGATGCTATGCTTGTCGCGGAGCTCGTCGAAGATCGGGTCGAAGGCAGCAGAGCGAATGATCGCCTCGGCCTCGCTCCAGTCCTTCCAGAGGAAGGGCGCGCTCGGAATCTCGAGGGCGGGTACGAGCGCGGAGGCGGCCGCCATCGAGGGCGCTGAGATGTCGAGGGCGCCTTCCTTGACCTGCTTGAACAGGTCGATTTCCTTGCCGAGCTGCTCGGCCGGGAAGACCTTGATGGTGACGGCGCCGCCGGTCGATTTGTTCACGCGATCGGCGAATTCCTGGAACAGTTCGCCGGCGATCTCGGTGGTGGTGTTCGCATGGCCAAAGCGCAGGGTCTGTGCCTGGGCGGCTGTCGCGAGGAAGCTGCCTGCGATCAGGCTCGCAGCGGCAAGGCGTCGTAGAAACATCATATCCTCCCGGATGTTATGGTGGTTCTTGCACAGCTGCCTCTGACGGGCGGCCTATTTGATCAGCCTCTCATGGGAGCCCTCGAGATGCCGTCGCATCGCCTCGGCGGCAGCTTCGGGATCGCCCGTCTCGAGCGCATCGATGATGCGGAAATGCTCGGCATGGGTGATCCCGACATCCTGCTCGCGGCTGAGGTAGAGCCGTGAAATGTGCAGATGGAAGCGCAGGTCGTCATAGCTCTTCAGCGCGACCTGATTGCCCGCCGCTGTCAGGATGAGGCGGTGGAAGCGGTCATCGGCTTCGGTGAACGCGCGGTGGCTGCGATACTCGCGGGACGGCGGATCGGCCATCATGACCGCGACGGCGTCGCGCAGCGCCGTGATGACATCGGCGCCGGGGCGCCGCCTGGCGGCCTCTGCCGCGGCCCAGGGCTCGATCACGCTCCGAAAGCTGTAGACGTCCTCGTAATAGTTGCGATCGGGCAGCGCCGCGGTCGCGAAGCCGACGAAGGGGACGGCCGACACGAGCCCTTCCGCGACGAGCCGCGTCAGCGCCTCGCGGATCGGCGTCGAGCTGACGGCCAGTTCGCGCACCAGCCCATCGACATTGAGCTTTTCGCCCGGCGCATAGGCCTGATCGAGGATGCGTTCCTTGATCGCCTCATAGACCTGGTCGCCAAGGACGACCCGTTCGATCTTTCGCGCCCCGTTCAATGCCTATTATCCTGCATCTTGGATCGTGCACGATTTAGGGATGAACTTTCTTTGGAGTCAATCCAAATCGCCGACGTGCCGCGACTTCACTTGGCACTGGCCAATGAGTGGACGACCTCGATGTGCCGCAGACGAGTGCCGCACCGGCGATCGCGGCTCTTGCAGAGCAGGGGCAGGCAGCGAATAGTCGCCGTCGACCACTGCTCTGGAACTGGGGTCCATCGTGGCATTTGTTGAACAGCCGGTTGTTGCACTGTTCATTTCGCTGGCTCTTGGCCATTTGATCGGAAAGATCAGAATTGGCCCCGTTCAGATCGGCGGTGTCTGCGGCACGCTCTTCGTCGCATTGGCCCTTGGGCAACTTGGTGTCACCATCAGCGCGGACCTGAAGAACACGGCGTTCGCGCTGTTCATCTTCGCTCTCGGGTTTACGGCCGGACCGCAGTTCTTCAACAATATCCGTGGTGGCTGGCGCTACGGAATCCTGTCCTTCGTCGAGGTCGGGACGGTCCTGCTGCTGCTTACAGCGGCCATCATCTTGTTCCGCCTGGATCCCGGCACCACGTCGGGGCTCTTCGCCGGCTCGGCCACGGAATCGGCTGTGCTCGGGACGGCTTCGGATGCGATCGCCCGGTTGGCCCTGCCGGCAGCCGAAGTGGCGCGGCTGCAATCCAACATGGCGACGGCCTATAGCGTCACCTACCTCTTCGGCCTCGTGGCGATCGTCGTCTTCACGACGCAGATCGGTCCCCTGCTGCTGCGGATCGACGTGCGCGAGGAATCCGCCGCGCTTGCAAAACAACTGGGAGCCGAGGACGACGCGGGCAAGGAGAACGGCGTGCCCGAGATCGTCTCCCGCTGCTTCCATGCCGGGCCGATTGCGGGAAGCAGCGTCGGCGCCTTCGAAAACAGCGTCAATGGCGTTGTGACCATCGAACAGGTCGGCCGCGGCGAAGGTTTTACCAAGGCAACCACGGACATGGTGCTGGAGGCCGACGATGTTGTCCTCGTGCTCGGCCGCCGCCGCGCCGTCATCGCGATCAGCGAGAGATTGGGCGCCGAGGTGCCGATGCCGGCAGGCGACAACGTGCCACTCGTCGAGCGCGAGGTCGTGCTCGTCCGTAGCGAGGTGATGGGGCGCCGGATTCGGGATCTTCGTCGGCTGGCGAGCGCGGAACAGCGGCGCGGTGTCTTCATTTCGCGCATCAGGCGGCTCGGGCATATCGTTCCGGCTTTGCCGGGCACCGTTCTCGAGCAGGGCGACGTCCTGACGCTCTACGGCTCCGAGGACGCGATCACGCGGGCGGCCCCGGAGCTCGGCCACTTGCTCCCGGCGACTTCGAGTACCGACTTCGTGATGCTCGGGCTGGGAGTGGTCGCGGGTCTCCTGCTGGGAGAACTGAGCTTCAGGGTCGGCGCCCTGAACCTGACGCTGGGGACCGGCGGTGGTGCGCTCGTCTCCGGCCTGGTCTTCGGCTGGCTCCACATGCATCGCCCGCATTATGGCGCGATACCGCTGCATGCTGCGGAGTTCATGAAGGACTTCGGCCTGGCGACCTTCATCGCCGCAATCGGTCTGTCGGTCGGGCCCGATGCCTTCGCGCTGCTCAAGCAGTACGGGCTGGTGCTGCCGGTCCTGGCGATTCTCGTCTCCGCACTGCCGGCCCTGGCTTCTCTCTATATCGGGCATTACCTGCTGAAGATCGAGGCTCCGATCCTGCTCGGAGCCATCGCTGGCCAGCACTGCAGCACCCCGTCGATCAGCGCATTGGTCTCCCTCGCTGGCAATTCGACGCCGGTGATCGGCTACACCGTGACCTATGCGATCTCGAACGTCCTGCTGCCGCTGATGGGGCCGGTCGTGGTTGGCATGGTCGGGCTGATCGGGTGAAGGGCGTMCGCTGCGGCTGCTTCAGCGGCAGCCCGAAGGGCTCGAAGAGGCGTCGTGAGCTCGCGCTGTGTCTGGGTGGGGTCGATGGCCGCACAGGGGCACGCAAGGCTGCGGTCCTGCTTCGACGACAGGTTGCATTGACAAATTGGTCACAATCACCCATATAGGGGCATCGATCTTAGGCCGAATGAATTGGCCCCCGCGCTAATGGCGCGCTAGCTGACGAACTTCCCGCTCAAAATCGAACACCGTGTGAGGCGTCGTCTCACGCGAATTAATGCCTTGCGAGAAGGAATTCGTCATGGCCACCGGCACTGTTAAATGGTTCAATTCGACTAAGGGTTTCGGCTTCATTCAGCCCGATGATGGCGGTCAGGATGCTTTCGTCCACATCAGCGCTGTCGAGCGTGCTGGTCTGCGCGAGCTCCGCGAAGGTCAGAAGATCACCTTCGAGCTCGTCCAGGACAAGCGCTCTGGCAAGATGTCCGCGGACAATCTTCGCGCCGAGTGATCTGCATGACCGTGCAAACGTAGCATTCCGAATCGAGTGGCGACCACGGATGTACTGGCGCCCCCCTTTCAGGACGATACGCCGCACGGTTKGACGAAGGGTCGGGATTACCCGGCCCTTTTTTCTTTTCTGAAAGGAGCCCGAGCCATTCGGCGTGCACGCAAGCTGGCGCGCAAGCAGGCTCAGCGCGAAGGACTGATCGCAGCGCCGAAGCCCAAGGCCAAGCCTGTTCGTCCGCCGCGTCTTGCACCGGCGGCAGCCTGAGCTCAGGCCAGCCTGACGATGCCGGCGCAAGGGTCTGCTCGACGCAGTCCAGTGCGCCTGGATGCGCGCTACCGATAGGGCGCGTCGCTGTGAGTGCCGCCAACCGGGCGGCAATCGTGAAGGAGTGGACTGCCATGTCGACCAAAGGACTCTCGGCCGACGAAGCCAAGCGCCGGGCCCAGGCGAATTTGGAGAAGGCCGAGCAAAAGCGGCAGGAAGCCCAGCGTGGGCTGGATGCGCAGCGCGCCGCCCAGGTTGCCGTCACGGAGAAGACCGCGCGCTTGCGCGCGCTGCGGCTGGCGAAGGAAGCCGCAGACGCAGAGGCCGCCGCGATCGCCGAGGCTGCACGGCCCAAGACCGTAGCGTCCAAGCGCACGAAGCGGGCCTGACGGACCGGCGGCTTGCGACCCGCGCGTGCCCGGCCTGGAACGACGTTCCGCGCCCAGAGGGCAGGCCGCTAGCTGCGCCCCGGCGCCGGGTGAAAGAGCCGCCCCTTCTCGACCACCAGAACCACCGCGAGCGCCATGAGCCCGCAGAGTGAGAAGCCGAGTGTCAGCGGCACGACCGTGCCGTTGAAATGCTGGCCGACATAGAAGCCGAGCAGTGCTCCGCCGACCGTGGTGATGAAACCCTGGACGGACGAGGCCGTAYCCGCGACATGGCCAAGCGGATCCATCGCCATCGCCCCAAAATTCGGCGCCAGCAGGCCAAAGCAGAACATCGTCCCACCCTGCATGATGGCGAAGAGCCAGAGCGTTTCCTTGCCGGCAAGGGCCAGCACCGCATGCAGGCTGGTCAGCGTGATATAGCCGAGCAATGCGCCATGCGAGACCCGGCGCATGCCGAGTCGGCCGACGATGCGCGAATTCAGCAGTGACGCGACCGCCATGCATGCGGCGATCAGGGCGAAGATGGTGGTGAACCATTCCGGCGCCCGGAAGACATCGACAAAGACCTGCTGTGCCGAGTTGATGAAGCCGAACAAGCCGCCGAGAACGAAGGTCATCGCCAGCATGTAGCCGACGCCGATGCGCGAGGTCAGCACCGTGCGGAAGGCGGAGACGATGCTGGCGAACTTGATCGGCGTACGGTCCTCCTCATGCAGCGTCTCGGGCAGGCGCATTGCGGTCCAGAGCATCACGATGGCGCCGAAGGCGGTCAGAACGCCGAAGATCCAGCGCCAGGGTGCGACCCAGAGGATCGCCTGGCCGATCGAGGGCGCCAGAATCGGTACGGCCAGGAAGACGATCAGGGCCAGCGACATGACGCGGGCCATGTCGCGGCCGGAATAGCAGTCCCGTACGATCGAGACCGCGAGCACCCGCGTCGCGGCTGCTCCGACGCCCTGCAGCACGCGCGCCGCCATCATGATCTCGAAGGAGCCGGAGAAGGCAGCGAACACACTGGCGACGACATAGATGCTGAGCCCGGTCAGCAGCACGGGCCGTCGGCCGAAGCGGTCGGAAAGCGTGCCGTAGATGATCTGGGCCACACCAAAGCCGAGCAGATAGCTGGTGACGATCCACTGCCGGTCGTTCGGCTCGGCAATGCCGAGTGTCTCGCCCATTTGGGGCAGGGCCGGCAGCATGGCGTCGATCGCAAGCGCGTTTGTCGCCATCAGTGCGGCCATCATCGCCACGAAGGGATAGAAACCCATGCCGTGGCGCGGCCGGGCAATGTCGAATGTGTCGGTCATTTCTGCCTGCTGCCGGGCACAGCCCGGAACGTCCCGTCTCGCAGATGGGAGAGGCCAGCAAGATAGCCGGCCGATTCTCGCAGGATTAGGCGATGCGCCGCTGCGCAACAACCCGGCCAGAGGCCGGGTTTGGCATGCACTCAGCGTGGAACGACGCCTATTCCGCCGCCGGCTGCTGCTGCGGCATCAGCGCATTGTCGATCTCATTGGCGCGGATCGCTGCCGGGCGGGCCTGCAGTCGTTTGGCATAGGCCTCGAAGGCCGGCCGCCGCTCCATCGTGCCGAATTGCAGGCCCCAGCCGATCTGCGMGCCGAGATAGACATCGGCCGCGCTGAACCTGTCGCCGACCAGATACTCGCCCTGCGATACCGCTTTTTCCAATGTGTCCATGACATCGGCGAAGCAGCCATAGCCGACCGAGCCGGTCTTCTCCGGTGGCACCTCGACGCCAAGCATCTTGTTGGTCACCGCAGCTTCGGTCGGGCCGGCGCCAAAGAAGAGCCAGCGATAATAGGGGCCGCGCTCCTTGCTGCCCGGTGCCGGCGCCAGCCCGGCCTGGGGAAAGGCGTCCGCGAGATAGGCGCAGATCGCGGCGCATTCGGTGACGATCATGTCGCCATGCTTCAGGGCCGGCACCTTGCCCATCGGATTGAGCGCCTTGTACGCGGCCGCCTTCATCGGCGGGCCGAAGCCGACCAGCTCGGTGCGATAGGGCTGGCCGACTTCCTCCAGCATCCAGCGCACGATCCGGCCGCGTGACATCGGGTGGGTGTAGAAGACGAGTTCATCGCTCATGCTGCGTTCCTCCTGTGGAGGGCGAGACTAACCACGACGCATGACCGCGCAATGGCAGCAATMGAAACCGCGGCGGGCCTGCTGCGTTGTCTGAAGCGAAAGGATGACGTCCATGTTCGAAATCCTCGCTGGGCCCGATCATGTCGCGGCCTACCGCCTCTCCGGCACGCTGACCGTGGAGGATTATGACAGTGTGATCGCCGATATCGACGTACGGCTGACCCGGCACGAGAAGATCGGCGTTCTGGTCGATCTGACCGGCTTTCACGATATCACGCTCCGGGCGGGTGCCAGGGATCTGCGCTATGGGTTCAGCAAGCTGTCGGAACTCAGGCGCTTTCCGCGTGAGGCCCTGATCAGCGACAAGGGCTGGATCGAGACGCTGGTGGCGATCGCCAATCCGGTCATCCCCTTCGTCGAGATCCGCTGCTTCAAACCGATCGAGTACGAGGCGGCGCTGGCCTGGGCCAGCGAGATCGAGGGCGGGCCCGAGGCTTAGGTTGCACGTGCCCGGAGCGCGTTGCCGCGACAGCGAACCGCGCGCCTCACCCATAGCTGACATCGCGCGTCAGGACTGCGCGTGCGTGGCCTGTCATTCCTCCCCAGCGGTGCTATCGACATGCTCTGGTCGACGGAGGAATTCAGATGCGGCAGGACGCATTGTTCGAGCGCCTTTGGAGTGGCGCAGCGCAGATGGAAGAATGGACCGAGGCGGTCTCTGCCGGCGCCATCACTGCGGTGGCAGAGAACATCATCACCGTCCACACCACCTATTTCTGCGGCGGCGTCACGGCCATTCGGACGAGTGAAGGCCTTGTCCTGATCGATACGGCCAAGCCAGACACCGCCGCCCAGACGCTCGCGACGATCCGCAGCTGGGACGACAGCCCCATCCACACCGTGATCTATACCCACGGCCATATCGACCACACCAGCGGCATCAAGGTCATCGACGAGGAGGCCGATGCGAGAGCGAGGCCGCGGCCGAGAATCGTGGCTCATCGCAACGTCGCGCGCCGGATGGAGCGATACGAAGCCTCCCATGGCTTCAACAGCATCGTGCAGGGGCAGCAGTTCAACAAGCCGGACTATGTCTATCCGATAGGCCAGCGGCGTCCCGATGACGTCTATGACGACACGCTATCGCTTGCGATCGGTGGCGAACAGCTCGAACTCATCCACGGGCGCGGCGAGACCGACGATGCCACATTCGTCTGGCTGCCGCGGCGGCGCGTGCTGGCGAGCGGGGACTTCGTAATCTGGGTTTTCCCGAATGCAGGCAATCCGCGCAAGGTCCAGCGCTATGCAGCCGAGTGGGCTGTCGCCCTGCGCCGGATGGAGCGCCTGAAGCCGGACATCCTGATCCCCGGACATGGCCCGGTCATTGTTGGGGAGGGCCGGGCAGCGCAGGTGTTGCGCGACGGGGCCGAAGCGCTTGAGCATCTGGTTCGCGATACCCTGGCGCTGATGAACAAGAGTGCGACGCTCGACGAGGTGCTGCGCGCGGTCAAGGTACCGGCCGCCTATCTGGCGAAGCCCTATCTCGTGCCGAAATATGATGACMCCGAATTTCTGGTCCGGGGGATCTACCATTTCTATGCGGGTTGGTTTGACGGAAACCCCGCAAACCTGAAGCCGGCGAAGAACGCTGATCTTGCGTCCGAACTGGCTCGGCTTGCGGGTGGTGCCGAGAAACTGGCTGAGCGAGCCGCGGCGCTGGCCGAGGACGGCCAGACGCGCCTCGCCGTTCATCTTGCCGAGTTCGCGAGTTCAGCAGCGCCCGAGGATCGAGGGATCCAGGCAATCCGGGGCGCGGTGCTCCGGAAAGCCATCGATGGCGAAAGCTCGTTGATGGGCAAGGCATTCCTCGCCGTCTACGAGCGCGATGCAAAAGAACGGTCGGCGGGCTGAGCAGCGCATCCAGCGGCTGTTTCCGGCCGCTGGAGATCGTCCGCGGTCTATCCCTCTTATTCGCGCCCGAGTCGGACGCCCGATTGCGCATCGAAGACGTGGACTCGGTCGGGGTCGACCGAAATCCACAGGCGCTTGGCCTCGGCGGCGACATCGCCGGTTGCGGCCTGCATCACGAAGGGCTGTCCGGCAAGCTTGCCGTGGAAGAGCTGGGTCGCGCCCAGCTCCTCGATGAACTCGACATCGAAGGGCAGGGCCCCGGCCTGGCCCTCGGACGCGATCTCGATATCCTCCGGCCTCAGGCCCACCTCGACCTTCGTTCCCGATGCGAGGTTCTGCTTGAGGTCACGCGCTTCGAGGAGCGCGTCGCCGAGCGCAACGATGCCGGGTCCGTCGATGGCTGCCGGCAGCAGGTTCATCGGCGGCGAGCCGATGAAGGTCGCGACKAAGCGGCTTGCCGGTTTGCGATAGACCTCGGCCGGGACGCCGATCTGCTCGACTTGGCCGCCATTCATCACAACGAGCTTGTCGGAGAGCGTCATCGCCTCGACCTGATCGTGCGTGACATAGATCGCGGTGACGCCGAGCGCCCGCTGCAGCTTCTTGATCTCGACGCGCATTTGCACGCGCAGTTTCGCGTCGAGATTGGAGAGCGGCTCGTCGAACAGGAAGACCTGGGGCTTGCGCACGATGGCGCGGCCCATGGCGACGCGCTGGCGCTGGCCGCCCGAGAGCTGGCGCGGCCGGCGCTCCAGCAGGCCTTCGATCGCGAGGATGCGGGCTGCTTCCTTGACCCGCTTCTCGATCTCGTCCTTCGGCGTCCCGCGGTTGCGCAGGCCATAGGCCATGTTGTCGTAGACGCTCATATGCGGATAGAGCGCATAATTCTGGAACACCATGGCGATGTCCCGGTCCGCCGGTTCGATCTGGTTGACAACCCTGCCGCTGATCGAGACTTCGCCGGACGAGATCGTCTCCAGGCCTGCCACCATCCGCAGCAAAGTGGACTTGCCGCAGCCGGAGGGGCCGACCAGCACGCAGAAGCCGCCATCGGGAATGTCGAAAGAGACGCCCTTCACGGCCTCGACGCCGCCGGCATAGACCTTCTTGACGCTGGAAAGAGTAACCTGGGCCATTGGGTTCCTTGGTCGGTCGGTAACGGATAATCGGCGATCGGCTCAGCGGGCCGGGCTGCCGGTACGCAATGTCACTTCTCGGTTTCCACCAGGCCCTTCACGAAGAGCCGCTGCATGGCGATGACGACGAAGACGGGCGGCAGCATCGCCAGCATCGCGGTTGCCATGGCGAGCTGCCATTCGGTGAGCGCATCGGCCGTGGTGATCATCTTGCGGATGCCGATGACGATGGTCTGCATCGAATCCTTGGTGGTGACCAGCAGCGGCCAGAGATACTGGTTCCAGCCATAGATGAACTGGATGACGAAGAGCGCCGCGATCGTGGTGAGCGAGAGCGGGACCACCGTATCCTTGAAGAACTTGAACGGACCGGCGCCATCGATCTTCGAGGCCTCGAGCAGTTCGTCGGGGATCGTCATGAAGAACTGCCGGAACAGCAATGTGCCGGTCGCCGAGGCGATCAGCGGCACGGCGAGGCCCTGGTAGGTATCGAGCATGCCGAGATCGGAGACGACCTTGAAGGTCGGGAAGATGCGGACTTCGACCGGCAGCATCAGGGTGACGAAGATGATCCAGAATGCCGCCATCCGAAACGGGAAGCGATAATAGACGACTGCGTAGGCAGAGAGCACGGAGATGAAGATCTTGCCGAACGCGATGGCCAGCGCCATCACGAAGGAGTTGAACATCATCACGGCCACCGGCTCGCGGGTCGAGCCCGAGGTCCCGACGAAGAGGATGCGGTAGTAGTTCTCGAAGAAATGCGGGCCAGGATAGAGCGGGAGCTGGCCGTTGATGATGGTCGCAGCATCCCAGGTCGAGGCGACGAAGGTCAGCCAAACCGGAAAGGCGACGATCAGCACGCCGATCGTCAGGATGATATAGGCGACGATGTCGCCGAAGCGGCGGTTCTCGACCATCAGTGCCAGGCCTCCCCGTCGCGCAGCAAGGCCGCGAGCGCCTCGGCGCAGGCGTTGAGGAATTCCTCGCCCTTCTTCGGCGTCGCGCGCCGCGCATCGCCGATCACGCCGGTCTCCGTCATCTCACGGAAGGGGCGGTAGCGCGCGACGGTCGGGCGCATCAGGCCACGCGGATCCGCGCCGAGCATGCCGAAGGCCTGCCCCAGCCGCTCCTGCTTCACCGTTTCCGGCGCCAGCACCATCATCATCGAGGTCTCGATCTCGCAGGCATGCATCACGCTGGTCTGATCCTGCATGAAGGGCAGCATCGCAGTCTGCGCCAGCTCGAAATAGGTGGTCGCGATGATGCGCAGGCCGGTCTCGCGGGCGAAATCCGGCAGGAATGCACCGAGCGCGGCGATATTGCCGCCATGGCCATTGACGATCACGACCCGGCGGAAGCCATGCCGCTCGATGCTCCTGAGCAGCGAAAGCAGCACGGACCGATAGGTCGGGATGTCGAAGGTGAAGGTGCCGCCGAAGGCCATGTGATGCTCGGCCATGCCGCACCAGAGCGTCGGGGCGACCACGACATCGGCCTCGTCCAGGCGCTCGGCCGCGGCCTTGCAGACGCCCTCGCACAGGATGGTGTCGACGCCGACCGGCAGGTGCGGCCCGTGCTGTTCCATCGAGGCCACGGGCAGGACGACGATCGCATCCTTCGCCGCCTTGTGACGCAGATCCTCGGCCGTCAGTTCCTTCCAGAGCACCGAGGCCATCAGTAATTCACCTTGCGCTCGATGAAGCGGAACTGCACCGCCGTCATGGCGATGACCATCACGAGCAGGATGACCGATTGTGCCGCCGAGCCACCAAGATTGGAGCCGCCCTTGCCGTCGGAATAGACCTTGTAGACCAGCGTCTCGGTCGCGCCCGCAGGCCCGCCGCCAGTGACCGTGTCGATGATGCCGAAGGTGTCGAAGAAGACATAGACGATGTTGACGACGAGCAGGAAGAACGTCGTCGGCGAGAGCAGCGGGAAGATGATGGTCCAGAAGCGGCGCATCGGCCGCGCGCCGTCGATCACCGCCGCCTCGATCACGCTCTTGGGGATCGATTGCAGCCCGGCGAGGAAGAACAGGAAATTATAGCTGATCTGCTTCCAGGTCGCGGCGAGGATGACCAGCGTCATGGCGTCATTGCCGTTGAGCCGGGGATTCCAGGCGATGCCGAGGTTCTGCAGTCCACGCGCGAGCATGCCGAGCGAGGGATCGAACATGAAGATCCAGAGCACGCCGGCAATGGCGGGAGCCACGGCATAGGGCCAGATCAGCAGGGTCTTGTAGATCTCCGCGCCGCGGATCTGGCGGTCGGCCATGACGGCAAAGAGCAGCGCGATCGAGAGCGAGAACACGCAGACAAAGGTCGAGAAGATCGCGGTGTTGCGCAGCGCCTTGAAGTAACCCGGATCGGAAAAGAGGCTCTGGTAGTTTTCGAACCAGACGAACTGGGTCGACGTCCCGAAGGCGTCTTCCAGCAGGAAGGACTGCCAGACCGCCTGGCTTGCGGGCCAATAGAAGAACACGACCGTGATCGCGAGCTGCGGCAGGAGCAGCAGGAGCGGGATCGTCAGGCTCCGGAAATAGGCGTTCTTCTGCATGCAGCCCGTGAAGCAAGAGAAAAGCCGGGGCGGAATGCCCCGGCTCTGGATCGTAGCCGGTTCAGCGCGAGGCGGTCCGTTCGAACTGACGCAGTGCCTGATTGCCACGCTCGACGGCGGCGTCAAGCGCAGCCTTCGGTGTCTTCTGGCCGTTCAGCGCCGCTTCGAGCTCTTCCGACCAGATGTCGCGGATCTGGACCAGGCCGCCGAAGCGCAGGCCGCGCGAATTCTCGGTCGGCTCCTTGTTGTTGAGTTCCAGCAGCGGCGTCTCGAGATAGGGCTTGTCCTTGTAGAAGCCCGAGTCCTTGACCTTGGCATAGGCGGCCTTGGTGATCGGCAGATAACCGGACTCGGTGTGCAGCTTCACCTGGCGGTCGACATCGGACAGGAAGGTGAAGAACTTGGCGACGCCCTTGTATTCGTCAGCCTTCTTGCCGCCCATCACCCACAGCGAAGCGCCGCCGATGATCGAGTTCTGCGGTGCCCCGGCCGCTTCCGGATAGTACGGCATCGCGGCGTTGGCCCAGTCGAACTTGGCATTGGCCTTGACGTTGCCGAAGAAGCCCGACGAGGTCAGCATGATCGGGCATTCGCCCGAGGTGAAGCGGCCTTCACCGTTATTGGTGCGGCCGGAGTAATCGTAGGTCTTGTCCTTCTGCAGCTCGACCAGGTTGGTCCAGTGCTTCAGGAAGAGCGGGCTGTTGAAGTTGAGGACGGTGTCGAAACCATCGAGACCATTCGCCTTGGTCGCGATCGGGATGTTGTGCCAGGCACCGAACTGCTCGATATTGGCCCAGGTCGCCCAGGCATTGGTGAAGCCGCACTTGTCATATCCGGCGGCCTTCAGCTTCTTCCCGGCCTCGAAGACTTCTGGCCAGGTCTTCGGCGGGGCGTCGGGGTTCAGGCCCGCCTTCTTGAAGGCGTCCTTGTTGTACCACATCACCATGCTCGACGAGTTGAACGGCATGGAGAGCATGTCGCCCTTGGCGGTCGAGTAGTAGCCGGTGATCGCCGGCAAATAAGCCTTGGGATCGAAAGGCTCGCCGGCTTCCTTCATCAGTTCGTGCACGGGCTTCACCGCGCCCTTGGCCGACATCATCGTGCCGGTGCCGACTTCGAAGACCTGCAGGATGTGCGGCGCGGTTCCGGCGCGGAAGGCGGCGACGCCGGCATTCAGCGTGTCGGGATAGGAGCCCTTATAGGCCGGAACGACCTTGTATTCCTTCTGGGAGGCGTTGAATTCCTCGGCCAGCTTTACGACAACGTCGTTATTGGCGCCGGTCAGCGCATGCCACCACTGGATCTCTGTCTGCGCGACGGCCGGAGCCGCACCGGCCAGCGTCAACACCGCGGCCGAAATCATCAAGCGCGATCTGGATGTCATCTATCTCTCCCTTATGCCCCGCTCGTGCGGGCGGCTCTTGTCGTTGGTGCGCAAGCTAGCATGAAGAACAGGTGACGTTTCAATGACAATCGCACGACATGTGCGCCATGTCTGATCCGCGTCCCTGCACTCTTGCACATTGGCTGCGAAGCGGCTGTTCTCGCCTGCGACTTTCAACGTGACAATTCCACCAACGGACGATCGATCATGCCCGAGCTTGCCCTGACGCCACGGAACACTTTGCCGGCGGACGCCGCAGCCGCCGCGCTCGCTGGCCGGGTCTGGCGCCCGGACGTCGCCGGTCCCGCGGTCGTTGTTCTGCGCGGTGATKAACTTGTGGATATCACCGCTGCCTTCGCCACGATGCGCGATCTCTGCGAGACGGCCGATCCCGCAGCCGCCCTGCGCGCCGCCAAGGGCCAGCCCATCGGGACGCTMGCCGACATCCTTGCAAACACGCCGCCTTCGCGTCGCGATGCGACGAAGCCCTGGCTGCTCGCACCGCTCGACCTGCAGGCGGTCAAGGCCGCCGGAGTGACCTTCGCGGTTTCGATGCTGGAGCGCGTGATCGAGGAGAAGGCGCGGGGCAACCCGGCCGCCGCCGCCACGATCCGCGAGGAGATCGGCAAGCTCATCGGTGACGATCTCTCGAAGCTGAAGCCCGGCTCGCCCGAGGCGATGCATCTCAAGGACGTGCTGATCAAGCAGGGAGCCTGGAGCCAGTATCTCGAGGTCGGTATCGGGCCGGATGCCGAGATCTTCACCAAGGCGCCGCCGATGTCGGCCGTCGGCACCGGTGTCGATGCCGGCCTGCACCCGGCCTCGACCTGGAACAATCCCGAGCCGGAGATCGTGCTGATCGTCGCCTCGACCGGCGCCATCGTCGGAGCAACGCTCGGCAATGACGTCAATCTGCGCGACGTCGAGGGCCGTTCGGCGCTGCTGCTCGGCAAGGCCAAGGACAACAATGCAGCGGCAGCGGTCGGTCCCTTCATCCGCTTCTTCGACGCCGGCTTCTCGCTCGACCATGTCCGCAGGACAACCGTGACGCTGACGGTCGAGGGCGAGGACGGCTTCAGGCTCGAAGGCTCGTCCTCGATCGCAAAGATCAGCCGCGACCCGGCTGATCTTGCTGCGCAGATGCTCAATCGCAACCATCAGTATCCCGATGGCGCGGCGCTCTATCTCGGCACCATGTTTGCTCCAATCAAGGATCGCGACACGCCGGGCGGCGGCTTCACCCACAAATATGGGGACATCGTCACGATTGCCGCGCCGGAACTGGGAGCGCTCGTCAATTGCATGCGCCGCACCGATGAATGCGAACCCTGGACCTTCGGCGCCTCGCATCTKATGCGCAATCTGGCGAAGCGCGGGCTTCTGTGAACCAGGGGGCGGTCCTCGTCTTCGGCGAAGCGCTCGCCGATCTGGTGCCGGAGGATGGGTGCGGCGAGCGCTATCAGTGCGTGCTGGGCGGATCCGGTTTCAACACGGCGCTGGCGCTCGCCCGCTGCGGCACCTCCGTGGCTTATTGCGCGACGCTCTCGCGCGACGTCACGGGGCGGCGCTTCCAGGCCCGGCTTGTGGCAGAGGCGATCGATCGGCGCTTCGTTGCTGAGAGCGATGCTCCCACACCGTTGGCGGTCGTTGCCCCGCTTGGGGTCGATGGCGGGGCGCGATATCACTTCCACCTCGCCGGTACGGCACTGGCCGAGCCTCCGCCATTGCCCGACCTCACGGGTTTTGGCCATCTGCATGTCACCTCGTTCGGAGCGACGATCGGCCCATCCGGGGACGCGGCGTTGACGCTGCTGCGCCAGGCGCGCTCCGCCGGCCTGAGCACCAGCTATGACGTCAATATCAGGCCGCCGGCGCTGCCGGATCGGGAGGCGGCGCTTGCCGCCATCGAGCAGCGCATGGCGCTGTCAGACCTCATCCGGCTCAGTACGGACGATGCCGACTGGCTCTATCCCGGCGGCTACGTTGCGCCGCTGCGCCGTTGGTTCGACCGGGGCGTTTCAGCGATCCTGCTGACCGAGGGCGATCGCGGAGCGGCGCTCGAACGGCCAGGGAAAAGGACTGTCCGCGGCTTCGTTCCGGTTGCAGAGCTGGTCGACACGATCGGCGCCGGCGACAGCTTCATCGGCGCATTTCTCGCTTCGCTCGCGCAGGCGGGCGAGCTCGGAGCAGGACTGCGCGGATTGTCAGACAGCGTTGCCGCATCCGCAATGGGTTTCGCGGCAGAGGTCGCAGCCGAGACCTGCGGCCGGCGCGGCTGCGATCCGCCGCGTCTCACACCCAAACCACCCTATGAGTGAGGGGAACGCGCCAATGCGCCTGAGCTATCTCGACTACCACACCTGCGGCGAGCCGGTGCGCATCGTTACGGGCGGCTATCCCGAGCTGACCGGCGCGACGATTCTCGACAAGCGTCGACAGGCGCGCGACAGCCACGATCAGCTGCGCCGTGCGATGATGCTGGAACCGCGCGGCCATGCCGGAATGTACGGTGTCATTCCGGTCGAGGCGAGTCATCCCGAGGCTGCCTTCGGCGTGCTCTTCACTCATAACGAGGGCTACTCGACGATGTGTGGCCACGCCACCATCGCGCTCGGCCGCTATGCGATCGAGCGCGGCCTGGTGCCGGCGGTCGAGCCCGTCACGCACTTTGCCATCGAGGCGCCCTGCGGCCTGCTGCGGCTCGCCTGCGACGTCGCCGACGGGAAGGTCGGGGAGGTGCGCTTCGAGAGTGTGCCGGCCTTCGTCCATGCCCGCGACCGTGTGGTCGAGGTGCCCGGCTACGGAAGCGTCACGACGGACATCGCCTATGGCGGAGCCTTCTACTGCATCCTTCCGGCTTCACGCTTCGGGCTCGATCTCTTCGAAACCCCGGTCGAGCAGTTGACCGAKGCTGCTGCTGCCCTCACCGACATTGTGCGGGCCGGCGCGCCGATCACGCATCCCACCGAGCCCGATCTTGGCTTTCTCTACGGGACGATCGTGACCGACGAGGCCGGACCGGGCGAGACCAGTTTCAACCTCTGCATCTTCGCCGAGCGGCAGATCGACCGCTCACCGACCGGCTCGGGCGTGACCGCCCGCATGGCGCTCGACCACGCCAAGGGGCTGCTCGGGCTGGGGCGGACACGGAGTTTCCGCAGTATCACAGGCGGGCGTTTCTCGGGGCGTGTCCTCGGGCCTGCTGCCTATCCCGCCGAGGGAGCGGTCACCGTCGAAGTCGGCGGCCTCAGCTACCTCGCAGGCGAGGGCGCCTTCATTATCGAGGCCGACGATCCGCTCGGACTGGGCTTCGCTTTGCCATCCCGTTTCGCGGAGATCAGTCCTCTCCGAGATGGGTGATAGCGGTCTGCGGTCGGCCGCTGTCGTCCGCGGCACTGTGCTTCGGACCGTCATCGTTCGCTGAATCCCGCTCGGCGGTGAACATACCCGCCGCATTATCGCCCGGCGCGCGAGCCCCCTTCACTCGACCGCAGAGTGCATTGGCCATGGCTTGTGCAGGATACGAGTAAGGTTTCTCTGTCATGTTGGCTGTGAGGCCAAGGATCTGGGCATGACGGTTGGGGACATGAGAGAGGGCAGAAGGCCCGGCTCCGCGCTTGGCGTCGCGCAGATGTTAAGTCGGCTCGCTGGAGCACCGCTGATCTGGCTGGTCGCGTTCGCAGCAGCGGTTGTCATTGGCCTGATGCTGCCCCTGCGCCTGCCGCTGGGCCCCAACTACTGGGACACGAACATCTATCTCGATGCTGCGCAACGCATCGAGGTCGGGCAACTGCCCAATATTGACTTTTTCGCCCCTGTCGGCCCTCTCGGCTACTATCTTGTGACCTGGCTCCACGCCCTGTTTCCGCAGGCGCAGCCGATGCTGCTGGCGAACTGGGGCATCTTGCCGGTCGCCTTGCCAATGATGGCGCTGATTGCCGCCCATGTCGGGAAGCGCTCGCGTGGCCAGGCACTGGCCCTGTTGCTACCTTTCCTGTTGTTCGCGTCGCTGCCGATCAACCTGCACAGCCTCTATCCGATGCCAGGCTTCGATGGCTTCGGGCACTATAACCGCCATATCAGCCTCCTGCTTTACCTGCTCGTGTCGACACTCCTCTTCGTCGAGGCGCGCCGCCTGCAAGTGGGGCTTGTCGTCCTGCTGCTGCTCACCCTCTTCCTGGTCAAGGTCACGGGAGCGGTGTCGGGGACGTTCCTCGTCGGCTATGCGGTTCTGTCCGGACGGATGCGCCTGCGCGACGCGTCCGTCGCCGCGGCGCTGGTCATTGCCGTGCTCGCGCCGCTCGATTTCGTGACCGGCATCGTGCGCGCCTATGTCGATGACATCCTGACCCTGCTCGGCCTGAACACCGGCGCCTTGCTGCCGCGCTTTCTCACCGTCGCTTCGGTGAAGTTCAATGTCGTCGGGCCGAGCCTACTGCTGCTTGTCGCGCTTGCCTATGCTGCCTGGCTGGGGGGCGGCAGGCTTTCCCGGGCCCGATTGCACGGGCTCCTGGCCTCGCCGTTGGGATGGTTCGCCGCGGTTCTGCTGGCGCTGACCCTGTTCGAGACCCAAAACACGGGTTCGCTCGAATTCATCGGGCTCTGGCCCGTCCTTCTGGTGATCCTGGCGGAATGGAGCGGTCGCACCGACCGGCTCGGCAGGATCGTGACGGTCCTGGCCCTGGTGGTTGCCCTGCCGTCGGCCTTGATCTTCGTCGAGCGCAGCGCGCGCGCGGTCCTCGGTGCGGTGAACTACAAGGCACTTGCCGTGCCCGATCTCGGTCCGCTCGGTCGGGTCAGCGTCAAGCCCGACATCGCCGAACGTGCGGTGATCATGCTCGCACATTACGCGGCGCAGCAGACGGGCTATCGCGATCTTGCCGAGCGCGGCGAGCTGCCTTCCTACATTCTCTATTCGGAGATCGACTATCAGGCGACCTGGCTGCTCGAAGTGCAGCAGGGCATCACGGCGATCCGCGCCTGGGAAGCGGCCAATGGGCGCCGGCTCGACAGTCTCTTCACGCTCGATTTCACCGATCCGTTCAACCAACTGCTCGACCGCAGGCCGCCGCGAGGCGTGCCGATCGGTGTCGATCCCGGCCGGACCACGCCGGAGATCGATCCGCCAACGCTGGAAAGCCTGAAACAGGTCGACGCCATCCTGGTTCCGAAATGCCCTCTGACGACGGCGCGCGAGACCATCGCCGCGCATTTCTCGGAGGCCCTGAAAGGGCGCCGGCTGGTCGCGCTGGCGCCCTGCTGGGACATGTATCTGAAGGCGTAAGGGAACTGCCTCTCAGGCCGTCACCCCGCCGGTCTGCCCTGCCTCCCAGCCGAGGATGGCGCGCTTGCGCGTCAGGCCCCAGTGATAGCCGGTCAAGGCCCCGGACTTTCCGATGACGCGATGGCAGGGCACGACGAAGGAGATCGGGTTCTTGCCGACTGCCATGCCGACCGCCCTTGCCGCCGTTGGCCGGCCGAGATGGCAGGCGACATCGCCATAGGTCGTCGCCCTGCCGACCGGGATCTTCAACAGGGTCTCCCAGACGCGCACCTCGAAATCCGTGCCGATCAGCACGACCCGCAATGGCGTCTCGGCGGCCCAGGCCTTCGGGTCGAAGATCCGGCCTGCATAGGGCCGGGTCGAGGCGGGGTCGAAGCGATAATCGGCATGCGGCCAACGCCGCATCATGTCGGCCAGGGCCTCCGCCCGGCCGCCAACGACCTTGCCGCCATCGACGCTGGTCGAGACCCAGCCGAGCCCCGCGAGCCCGCGTTCCGTCACGACGATCAGTGCTTCGCCGAAGGGGGATTCATGGAAGCCGTAGGAGAGGCGCAGGCCTTCGCCGCCGCTCTTCCACTCGCCGGGCGACATCGCCTCATGCGTGACGAAGAGGTCATGCAGTCGGCCGGGCCCCGAGAGCCCAACCTCCAGCGCCGTGTCGAGCACGCTGGCCGATGACCCGAGCAGGCCCTTGGCATGGTCGAGCGTGATCGCTTGCAGAAAGGCCTTGGGGGTCAGCCCGCACCAGCGCCGGAAGAGATGGTGCACGTCGGTCGGGGTCGCGCCGGCAGCGTCCGCGATCGCCTCGATCGTCGGCTGCTCGCGCCAGTTCTCCGTGATGTAGGCCAGGATGCGCCGAACGGTATCGTAGTCGGACCCGGGCGCAGCGGCGGGAAAATCCGCCTCTGCCGGCATGGCCTGCGCGGCGCGGGCGAGCACGGCATTGGAGAATCGGGTGGGTGTCATTGCCGTTTTCATCGGGACCTGAGCGTTCATGGTCGTGAGCCTCGTGTCATGGATCATGACCGGGAATCTAGGGCCGGGAGGATGCCGCCTCCACCCGAAAGCTGGCAAGCTCTGCGGCCTTGCCACGCGATTCGAGCCGTCTGCCACCATGTCCCGTCCCGACCAGGACATCATCGGCCTCTACCAGCGCCATGCCCGGGCCTTCGACGAGCTACGATCGAGGACGCTTGTCGAAAAGGCCTGGCTTGATCGCTTCCTGCAGCTCCTTCCGGCCGGGGCATCGATTCTCGATATCGGCTGCGGCGCCGCGGAGCCGATTGCGCGCTATTTCATCGAGAGTGACTATCGCGTGACCGGCATCGATGCCTCGGCCCCTCTGATCGATCTCTGCAGGCAACGCTTCCCGGCCAATGACTGGCAGATCGGCGACATGCGCAAGCTTTCACTGAAGCGCCGCTTCGACGGGCTGATCGCCTGGGACAGTTTCTTTCATCTCACCCCCGAAGACCAGCGACCGATGTTCCCGATCTTCAGAGAGCATGCTGCGCCGGGCGCGGCGCTGATGTTCACCAGCGGGCCCCGGCATGGCGAGGCAATCGGCTCCTTCGAGGGTGAGCGGCTCTATCACGGCAGCCTGGCCCCGGCGGAGTACGGGGCCCTGCTCGACGAGAACGGCTTCGACGTCCTGTCCCATGTCGCCGAGGACCCGGACTGCGGCGGGCACACGATCTGGCTCGCAAGATTGAGATAGCCACCGGTCCGCAATTGAAACCTGCGCTCCTGTCGGGGCAGTATTGTACTGCTTGTTAATGACATTCCTGCATATGTCGAAGACGACGTGAAGGCGTGTACTCCATCTTGTGGTAGGCCTTGGTTCCCTAGCGTCATGTCGCGAATCATCGAGCTGTTCCATGAGCGAGCCGCCTCATCTGCTTAACCTCGGCAGCGACATGCGGGCTCCGCCCAAGGACGTCCCTTACGACGTCCCGCTGACTGACCTCGAGGAGCTATCCCTGAGCCTGTCGATGGCGCGGGGCCTCGACGAGATCATGGCGATCGTGCGGGGCAGCGCGCGAAGGCTTGTCGGGGCAGACGGAATCACCTTCGTCCTGCGCGAAGGCGACCAATGCTACTATGCCGACGAGGATGCGATCGCGCCGCTCTGGAAGGGCCAGCGCTTTCCCTTCGAATCCTGCATTTCCGGCTGGGCGATGGGGCATCGCGAAGTCGTCGTCATCGACGATATCTATGCCGACAGCCGTATCCCGCACGCGGCCTATCGTCCGACATTCGTACGCAGCCTCGTCATGGTTCCGGTTCGACCGGAGGACCCCGTCGCTGCAATCGGAGCCTATTGGGCAAGCAAGCAGCCGCCGTCCGAAGCCAGCGTCATCGTGCTCAAGCGCATCGCCAACAGCGCTGCTGTCGCGATGACCAATGTCGCCCTCCTCAACTCGCTCCGGGCAGCCAAGGAAGAGGCTGTGCGGGCGAAAGAGGCAGTCATCCTGGCAATGGCATCGCTGGCGGAGACCCGGGACAGCGAGACGGGAAACCACATCCGCCGCACCCAGCATTATGTTCGTGCCCTCGCCAGGGCTTCGCGCGACCGGGGCCTGTACATGCAGGTGCTCGACACGGATATGGTCGATCTTATCTACAAATCCGCGCCACTGCACGATATCGGCAAGGTCGGCATCCCCGACAGCATCCTGCTCAAGCCAGGTAAGCTCGACGCGGACGAGTTCGCCGTGATGAAGACGCATGCCGAGTTGGGCCGGCAGGCCATCGCCGAGGCCGAGCGGCATCTCGGCGGAGTGAGCTCGTTCCTCAGCCTGGCCATGGAGATCGCCCATAGCCATCACGAGAAATGGGATGGCAGCGGCTATCCACGAGGATTGAAGGGAGAGGAGATCCCTCTCTCGGGGCGGTTGATGGCGATCGCCGATGTCTATGACGCCCTCGTCACCGAGCGGGCGTACAAGTCGGCGCTCCCGCACGCCCAGGCGGTCGAGATCATCGTTGGCGACCGAGGGCGCCATTTCGATCCCGCGCTGACAGATGTCTTCGTGGAGATCGCTGCCAGCTTCGAGACGATCCACCGGACATTCTCGGACGGCCCTTAGGTCGCGACTCAGACGGCGTGTTCGGCTCGTATCCCGGCCACAGCCCTTCAAGTCTGGAGTGGATCGCCTGCCGCTTCCGCCACATTCGGATCAGCCCATCTCGGTCAGCAGATTGGCATCCCGTGCGAGCTTCCAGCGCCCGTCCGGCTCCTTCTTGAACAGGGTCAGCGTGTAGCCGGTCCTGTGCCGCGATGAGCCTGTGGCGAGAGATGTTGCGGTCATGTCGAGATGACTGCGCACGAAAGCCCAGTCGCCGAGGACCTTCAGCTCGTGGATCGTGCTGTTCCCTTCGATCTTGAGGTCGCTCATGGTGTCGGACATAGCGGCGAACGTCGCCTTGCCGAACGGGGCCTGCCCCGGAACCATGAAAATGGCATCCTCCGTCATCAGCTCCAGCACCGATGCCACATCGCCAGCCTTGCTCGCGGTGAGCCATTTCTCGATGAGCGTGCGAATCTCCCTCTCGTCATCACTCATGCCGCCTCCTTCAAGGGTCGATGACCGGCGCAGAGCCATGATTGCTGGGTGCGGCAGGTTGCCGGCCTTCACGCCGCGCTGAAATCCGTACCCCGCCTTGCCCTGGCGAGCGCGGCGCCGAGTGCATCCGCGAACCCCTCCCGCTCCTGCGGAGAGAGCGCGGCAGCCACCGATACGCTGCGGCCACGCGAGACCAGCGAGAGCCCCATCAGCCCGTAATCCTCGTCTCGCTCCCTCTCGAGCTTGGTCCAGGCTGGATTGGAGCGCCAGACAGCCTCCTTGCCGTGATGCGAAACTTTGCGCAGCAGCACCTCGAGCGGCGTCACCACGATGCGCTCGAAGGCGCGCGCCGCGTTGAAATTGACCTTGAAGGCGATGAAGAGTGCGAGGATGTCGAGGCCGAAGAAGCCGGCGACGGGCCAGGCGCCCAGCACGACGAAGGGAATCGAGGAGACGATGCTGGCGAGGCAGACGAGCGTCATCACGATGCGAAAGCCGTTCCGGCCGAGCGAGCGATGCGGAGTAATGGTCGCGTCGAAGACCGGCCGCTCCGAGGCCTGCGTCCGCTCTCCGGCATATCCATCGCGATCGTGCTTGCCGATGCTCATCGCGTAATTATAACGCCCACATGAGCGAACGGAACAGGCCCGCGGGCCGCGCCCAGGGCCTGGCAAAGATCACGACACCGAGACCGCGCCGCGCGGCGGGCATCCGTGAGATCTTTCTGCGCTTCCAGGCCGCCAATCCCGAGCCCAAGGGCGAACTCGAGGCGACCAACGCCTTCACTTTGCTGGTCGCCGTCGTGCTGTCGGCGCAGGCGACCGATGCGGGCGTCAACAAGGCGACGCGCAAGCTCTTCGAGCTTGCCGACACGCCGCAGAAGATGGTGGCGCTCGGCGAGGACAAGGTGCGCGAGCTGGTCAGGACGATCGGCCTCTTCCGCACCAAGGCGAAGAATGTCATCCTGCTCAGCGAGAAGCTGATTGCGGAGTTCGGTGGCGAGGTCCCTGCCGACCGTGCCGCGCTCGAAAGCCTGCCTGGCGTCGGGCGCAAGACCGCCAATGTCGTGCTCAACATCGCCTTCGGCGAGATCACCCACGCCGTCGACACCCATGTCTTCCGCATCGCCAATCGCCTGCGCATCGCGCCGGGCAAGACCGTGCTTGCAGTCGAGATGGGATTGGAGAAGGCGGTGCCGCCGGAATTCGGCCGCCATGCCCATCATTGGCTGATCCTGCATGGTCGCTACATCTGCAAGGCACTGCGCCCCGAATGCGGCCGCTGCCTGCTCAACGATCTCTGCGACTCCCCCGACAAGCGGGTGGCTTGACGCCTTTCTCGCGATAGGCTGTCCTCTGAATGTGAGGCGCTCCGGACGCTGACCAGGCGATCCCCCAAGAGAGCGCACGGCCAGAGGAATCGCGGGAGATTGCCATGCTCAGACATATGATGCTTGCCGCCGGTGTTACCCTGGCGGCAGCGGGCGGATTCTCGCCTGCCTTTGCCCAGACGAAGGGCCCGGTCGTCGGGGTCAGCTGGTCGAATTTTCAGGAAGAACGCTGGAAGACCGACGAGGCCGCGATCAAGGCGGCGATCGAGAAGGTCGGCGGCACCTATCTCTCGGCCGATGCGCAATCCTCTCCCGCCAAGCAACTCACCGATGTCGAAAGCCTGATCGCCCGTGGTGCCAAGGCCCTGATCGTCCTGGCCCAGGATGCGCAGGCCATCCGGCCCGCCGTCGAGAAGGCGGTCAATGAAGGCATTGCAGTCGTCGGCTATGACCGGCTGATCGAGATTCCGCAGGCCTTCTACCTGACCTTCGACAATGTCGAGGTCGGTCGCATGATGGCGCGCGAGGTCCAGAAGGCGAAGCCGGAAGGAAACTTCGTCTTCATCAAGGGATCGAGCTCCGATCCGAATGCGGGCTTCCTCTATCAGGGCTCCGTCGAGATTCTGAAGCCGGCAATCGATTCCGGCAAGATCAAGAATGTCGGCGAGGCTTTTACCGACGGCTGGCTCCCTGCGAACGCCCAACGCAACATGGAGCAGTTCCTGACCCGCAATGCCAACAAGGTCGACGCGGTGATCGCGGCCAATGACGGCACGGCGGGCGGCGCCATTGCGGCAATGGCCGCGCAGGGGCTCGCCGGCTCGGTACCGGTTTCCGGCCAGGACGCCGATCGCGCGGCATTGAACCGCGTCGCGCTCGGGACGCAGACGGTGACGATCTGGAAGGATGCACGCGAGCTCGGGCGTAATGCGGCCGAGATCGCGATCAAGCTTGCCGGCGGCGCCAAGCTGACCGAGATCGCGGGTGCGGCAAGCTGGAACCAGGGCCCGAGCAAGCAGGCGATGACGGCGCTCTTCCTCAAGCCCGTACCGGTGACGAAGGACAATCTCGGTGTGGTGATCGAGGCGGGCTGGGCTCCAAAGGCCGCTGTCTGCCAGGGCGTCGCAGCCGGCAAGGTCAAGGCTTGTGACTGAGGTCGCTCCAGCCCCGGTTTCTGAGAAGGTGCCGGGGCCAGGCGCAAGGAGCGTGGCCGACCACATGCGCGAGATCGAGTTCGATCCGCGCATGATCGGCATGGTCGCCGCGCTTGGGGTGATCTGGCTCGGCTTCAACTGGCTTTCCGACGGAGCCTTCCTGACTCCGCGAAATCTTTGGAATCTGCTGGTCCAGACGGCATCGATCGCCGTCATGGCCTGCGGCATGGTGCTTGTCATCGTGACGCGCAATATCGACCTCTCGGTCGGTTCGATGCTCGGCTTCGTCGGCATGGTGGTCGGGCTGGTCCAGGCGCGACTGCTGCCGGAGCTGCTTGGCTTCGAGCATCCCGCCACATGGTTCATCAGCATCCTGGTTTCCGTTGCGCTCGGCGGCGTCCTCGGCCTGTTCCAGGGTGCGTTGATAGCCTATCTCGCCATCCCCTCCTTCATCGTCACGCTCGGTGGCCTTCTTGTCTGGCGTGGCGCAGCCTGGTGGGTGACGCAGGGCCAGACCATCGCGCCGATGGACACGCGTTTCCGCCCCCTTGGTGGCGGCATCGAAGGCGCGATCGGCACGGGTGCATCCTGGGCGATCGGTCTGGTGATCTGCGCCTTGATCCTTGCCGGGATCGTGCTTGCCCGCCGCCGGCGGCGGCGCTTCGGTTTCGGCCTGCGGCCGATCTGGGCTGAAGGCGCCATTGCCGCGCTTGGCTGCGGCGCCGTGCTCGGCACCGTGATGGTCGCCAATGCCTATCCTCTGCCGGCCGGCGTTGCGCGCCGCCTGGTCGAGGCCAGAGGCCTCGTCTGGCCGGAGGGCGGGCTGACCATCGGCCATGGCCTTGCGGTTCCCGTGCTGTTGGCGCTGGCGGTCGGCATCGTGATGAGCTTCTTGACCAAGCGGCTGCGGTTCGGCCGCTATGTCTTCGCGATCGGCGGTAATCCCGAGGCAGCGCAGCTTTCCGGCGTCAACACCCGCAAGGTGCTGACCCTGGTCTTCGGGTTGATGGGGGTGCTTGTCGGCATATCCGCCTGCATCTCCACGGCCCGCCTCAATGCCGCGACGAATTCGGCCGGAGCCCTCGACGAGCTCTATGTCATTGCGGCGGCGGTGATCGGCGGCACATCGCTTGCCGGTGGCGTCGGCACCATCGCGGGTGCGATGCTGGGCGCGCTGGTGATGCAGTCGTTGCAATCGGGCATGGTGCTGATCGGCGTCGATACGCCGCTGCAGAACATCGTCGTCGGCGTGGTGCTGGTCGTGGCCGTCTGGCTCGACGGGCTCTACCGTCGCAAGCTGAGCTGAGGGAGGAGGGACGTCATGAGCCTCGCCACGGCCCGGGACATCGAGACCCCACCGCTCGTCGAGATGCGCGACATCTCGATCGCCTTCGGTGGCATCAAGGCGGTCGACACTGTCAGTGTCGACCTCAAGGCCGGCGAGGTTGTCGGCCTGCTCGGTCACAACGGTGCCGGCAAATCGACGTTGATCAAGATCCTGTCGGGAGCCTACCAGGCCGATGCCGGCGAGATCCGCATCAGCGGTGAGCCGGCTGCGATTGCCAATCCGCGTGACGCCAAGCGCTACGGCATCGAGACGATCTACCAGACCCTGGCTTTGGCCGACAATGTCGACGCCGCAGCCAATATCTTCCTCGGACGGGAGCTGCTGACGCCCTGGCACACGCTGGATGATTCCGCGATGGAATCCGAAACGCGCAAGGTGATGGGACGGCTCAATCCGCATTTCCGGCGCTTCAAGGAGCCGGTCAAAGCGCTCTCGGGCGGCCAGCGTCAGTCGGTTGCGATCGCGCGCGCGATTTACTTCAACGCCCRGGTTCTGATCATGGACGAGCCGACGGCAGCGCTCGGGCCTGCGGAGACGAAACAGGTTGCCGATCTCATCCTTGAACTGAAGCGTCAGGGAATCGGCATCTTCCTGATCAGTCATGACCTGCATGACGTCTTCGATCTCGCCGACCGGCTCAGCGTGATGAAGAACGGCCGGGTTGTCGGTACTGCCCGCACCAGCGATGTGACGCAGGACGAGGTGCTGGCGATGATCATCTCAGGGAAATGTCCCGCGGGCGCCACTCCGGGGCCGGGCGCGCTGCGCGGCCAGGCGTAGCGAAGGCCACGAGAACCCGCCGCCTCGCAGCGGCGGGTCAGGAGATCGCGCGGTGTCGCGACCCGTTCAGGCCGTCGCGTGCGGCTCGTGCCGGTAGTCCCAGACAGCCCAGGCCGAGACGGCAGCCGTCAGCACGCCGAGGATCGTGTGGGTCCAGAACGCGTTGAAGTTGCCGGTAAAGCCGAGCACCCAGGGAGCTGCCATCAGCCAGACGCCGAGCACCAGGTTCACCCATTCCTCCCATTCCTTGAACATCGAGAGCGCCGCGACCGCCACAAGGGCGAGCACGATGCCGATGATCCAGGCGTTGCGGGCGGCCATCATGTCGCCCGTAAAACGCATGATCCAGGGAGAGATGAACAGGCACGCGGCGAGGAGAAGATTGCACAAGTCCTGCGGCCGTTTGCCTTCCGTATTCGCGGTCAACATGATCACCTCCATCAGTGACGATCATCCAAACCACCATGCCTAGCGCCCGAAGGCGCTTGCTAAGGAAAATGTGGTGTTGCCAGAACAGCTGTTCAAGCTCGCCGGATCGAAACGAGAATGGCCGGCGCGAGGCCGGCCATGATGTTGCGAGTGCTGCGCGCCGGGACAGGCTTACTTGGCTACGACTTAGTCGTTGCAAGCTGGGCCGTCTCGCTCACTTGGCGGCGAGCAGGTCCTTGACCGAGAGCAGCACGAGTTCGTTGTCATCGGCCTTCTTCGGGTCGCGCGACGAGGAGAAGGGCAGGTTGTTGTCGTTGCCGACGACGATGATGCCATTGGCGCGGTCGACGACATCGACGTTCTCGATGGTGAAGAAGGGGAAAGGCAGCACGCCGTCGATGGCACCCTGCTTCGCCTTCTTGTCCGGGTCGGCGATCTTCATCAGGTCGATGAAGCCGATCTTGCGCACCGACTTGCCGACATTGGCGTCGGTCATCTCGATCTTCACGATCCGCTTGAACTTGGCGAGGTCATGGAAGCAGTCCGGGCCCTTCTGGCCGGCCGCGCAGCCCTTGTCGGCAGTGCCTTCGCCATTATCACGCTCGATGATCAAGGCGGTGGTGGCGTCGATCATGTTGAAATCGCCGATGGCGAGCCCCTTCTGCTCGAGCGGGAAGAACCAGGAGCGGCCGGTCCACTTCTCGTTCTGCACGTCGAATTCGAGGATGCGCAGCACTTCCTTGCCGTCGACTTCCTCATTGCCCTTGGTCTCGGCGTTCCAGAGCGGGCCTTCGAGCAGCGGGTAAAGAAAGCGCCCGTCCGGCGAGGCCGCCATGCCCTCATAGCCCTTGGAGCGGCGCACATTGAACTCGACGGGCAGGTTCGGGGCGCCGGGCGTCGTCACGGCGTAATGGTCGGGCGAGCGCGCCGGCTTGCCGTCGACCGTGGTCTCGAACACCGCCTCGACCTTGCCGTCGGCGTCGACGCGGATCAGGTAGGGTCCGAATTCCTCACCGATCCAGAACTTGCCGCCGATTGGCTGGATGGATTCGGGATCGAAATCGGCGCCGGTCAGATAGCGCTTCTCGGTGCCCTCGTGGACGATGCGGAACGGCACCTTCTTGCCGGGATCATGCAGGAAGGTGGTCGCGAGACGTTCGATCTTGCCGCCGTTGAAATCGGCCTTGAGGCGATGGAAGAACAACATCGCGTCGGGCGAGTTCACCTTGGAGCCGAAGCCGTTATCGGTCAGCACCAGGAACTCGCCATTGCCGAGCGAGCGGATGCCGGAGAAGCCCTGCACCGGCTGACCGGCAAATGGCGTGGACAGCCCGGTCGGGCGGCCGCCCGACGTACCCATCACGGTGCCGACGGCCTCGACGCGTTTGCCGGGCTGGACGAACTTGCCGGAGACCTTGAGGTCAGCCGGCGCATCGGCCGGGGCCGGGATGATGGTGTTGGCCGGCAGGAGCGCATGGCCGACGAGCTTGGCGGGGAATTCCTTCGGCGCGTCCTGCGCACCGGCGAGCATGGTCGAGGACAGCAGCAGGGCTGCGGCGAGGGCAAGGCGCATGGGTCACTCCGGCGCGGGGAAGAAGACCGCGCCGGCTTGGCCGTGCAGCATCTCAGCACAACGACGGTGCCGTGACGCTTGCGTGACGGAGCGGCAGGCCGCTCAGTAACCTCGGGCGGGATCGACGACATGCTCCAGCGCTTCGCCGGCCTGCAGCCGCCGGATTTGCGCCGCGATCAGGGTCGCGATCGCCTCCGGGTCTGACATCGCGGCATTATGCGGTGTCACGGTCACGGCCGGATGGCTCCAGAGCGGGGAATCGGCCGGCAATGGCTCGGTCTGGAACACGTCCAGTGTCGCCCCCCTCAGTGTGCCGGTTTCGAGCGCGGACAGGATATCGGTCTCGACCTGCAGGCCGCCGCGACCGGCATTGATCAGGAATGGCCCGCCGAGCCGCCCGCCCTGCGCGAGACCGCCGAGCAGCTTTGCATTGATGACCCCGCGCGTATCCGGTGTCAGCGGCAGCAGACTGACCAGGATGTCGGTGCGAGCGAGGAACGCTGCCATGCCGTCTTCCCCGGCGAAGGTGACAAGCCCGTCGACGCTCTTCGGCGAACGGCTCCAGCCGGCGACGTCGAAGCCGAGGACCTGCAGTTTTCGCACCGCGTCGAGCCCAAGCTCGCCGAGCCCCATGACGCCGACACGCACCGAGCGGGCCGCCGGCTGGTTGCGATCGTCTTCCCAGGATTTGGCGAGTTGCTGACGGTCGTAGCGGCGCTGCTGGCGCAGATGCATCAGGCAGTGCAGTACGATGTATTCGCTCATGCGCGTCGTCAGATCAGGATCGACCACGCGGGCGATCGGCACCGGCGGCAGGCGGCTATCGGCGAAGATGTGGTCAACGCCGGCGCCGAGCGAGAAGATCGCTGCGAGATTGGGCAGGCCCGCGAGGCTTCCCTCGGGATGCTTCCAGCTCGCGACGTAATGCACGGCGCGGCGGTCGAAGGGCTCGCCGAGCGTGACGACCGGGAGTTCCGGCAGCAGGGCGGCAAAACGCCCCCGCCAATCCTCGATATGCCAGCCGGTCATTGCCAGAAGCAGACTCATGATCCTGAAGTCTCCGTGATGCGTTGCGCGATCAGCGGACCGTGTCCGGCCGCGTCCTCGCCGAGTGTATAGGCTCGCCGCAGCCGGGCCTCGGCCGCGGTGAAGCTGGCCTCGTCGCGGGCATGGATGATTGCGAGCGGCCGTTCCGGCCCGACATCCTGGCCAAGCCCTGCCAGTTCGACGAGGCCGACAGCATGGTCGATCGCGTCCTGCGGCCGCGTCCTCCCACCGCCGAGCGCCACCACGGCAAGCCCGACGCCGCGCGTGTCGACGGTGCGCACGGCTCCGCTCGAGGCCGGATAGGCCGCCCGGATGACCGCGGCGGGCGCGAGATGCTTTGTCGGCTTCTCCAGCAGGTCGGCCGGGCCACCAAGCGCGACGACCATTTCGGCGAAACGCTCCGCGGCGGCGCCGCTGCTGAAAGCTGCCTCGATCTTCGCCCGGGCTTCGTCGAGGTTATGCGCAAGCTTGCCGAGCAGCAGCATCTCGGCGGCCAGTGCCACGGTCACTTCGTGGAAGCGCGGTTCGCGCCGGCGTCCCGTCAGGTGGTCGAGAGCATAGGCGACTTCGAGCGTGTTGCCGGCCGCCGACGCGAGCGGCTCGGCCATGTCGGTCATCAGCGCGGTTGTCGGCAGGCCGGCGCCATTGGCGACGCCGACGAGCGCCTCTGCGAGGTCATGCGCCTTGTTGAAGTCGGGCAGGAAGGCGCCGGAGCCGAATTTCACGTCCATGGCCAGGCCGTGCAGGCCTGCGGCGAGCTTCTTCGACAGGATCGAGGACACCAGCAGCGGGATCGTCTCGACCGTCGCGGTCACGTCGCGGATGGCATAGAGGCGCTTGTCGGCGGGGGCGAGATCGGCGGTCTGGCCGATGATGGCGCAGCCGGTTTCGCGCACCACCTTGCGGAACAGCGCGATATCCGGTTGCGTCACATATCCCGGCACGGCATCGAGCTTGTCGAGCGTGCCGCCGGTATGGCCGAGGCCACGTCCCGAAATCATCGGCACATAGCCACCGCAGGCCGCGACGACCGCGGCCAGAGGCAGGCTGACCGTGTCGCCGACGCCGCCGGTCGAGTGTTTGTCGAGTGCGGGGCCGGGCAGGTCGTCCCAGTTCAGGACCGTGCCGGAATCGCGCATGGCGAGCGTCAGGGCAACGCGTTCCTCGGCGTTCATGTTGCGGAAGAATACGGCCATGGCAAATGCGGCGGCCTGGCCCTCGCTGACGGAACCGTCGGTCAGCCCGGCGACGATCTGGCGGATATCCTCGCCGGGAAGCGTGCCGCCATCGCGCTTGGCGGCAATGATCTCCTGAGGCAGTCGCATCAATAGGCCCCGTCGATCCGTTCGCCGGCGGTCTTGCCCTCGATGATGTCGACGAGGACCTGGTGCRGGCCGCTGGCGCCGATGCGGAAGGTGGAGGGCTTCGCCCAATCCGGTCCCATCGCCTTGTCGGCCAGCGCAAGATAGGCGTTTGCGTCGGGAAGCGTCTTGATGCCGCCTGAGGGCTTGATGCCGACCGGTCGTCCGGCTGCCTTGATGACGGCCAGCATGGTCTCGACCGCCGGCAGGCTGGCGGAATGGGCGGTCTTGCCGGTCGAGGTCTTGATGAAGTCGGCCCCGGCCGAAATCGCGAGCATTGAGGCTCGCTTCACCGCGTCGAGATCAGGGTATTCGCCGGTTTCAAGGATGACCTTCAGCAGCCTGTCGCCACACTGGTCCTTGGCGCTCGCAACCATCTCGCGGGCAATGTCGCTGTCGCCATCGAGGAAGGCGCGCCAGGGCAGGACGAGGTCGATCTCATCGGCGCCGTCCCCCAGTGCTTCCGCGACATCTCCGGCAACCAGCGTGCAGTTGCTGCCCCCGGCCGGGAAATTGACCACGGTCGCGATCTTCACGGTCGAATGGCGCAGCGCCTTGCGCGCAATCTCGACGAAGCGCGGCCAGATGCAGACGGCGGCAACGGGGCCAGGCGCAGCGACGGCGCGCGCGCAAAGTCGCAGGGTGCCGGCCTCGCTCGCCTGGTCCGAGAGATCGGTCAGGTCGAGGAGACTCAGTGCACGGGCCGCGGCTTCAAGATCGGCCATCTCTAGAGCTCCGCCAGGAAAGAGCGGAACAGGCGGCGCAGGCCCGTCGACGCGGCCGCCGCAACGTCACGGGTCTCCCCGTGGCTCGGCGCGCCGCCAAGAATACCCGCGCCCATATTGGTGATCACCGAGATACCGGCGACGCGAACGCCATGCCGGCGCGCGATGATGACCTCCGGCACGGTCGACATGCCGACGAGATCGGCGCCGAGCATCTTCGCCATCCTGATCTCGGCTGGCGTCTCGAAGCTCGGCCCCGAGAACCACATATAGACGCCTTCGCCCATATTGACCCCTGAAGCGGCCGCCGCCTTCTTCAGGCGTGCCCGCAGATGCGGATCATAGGCATCGACCATCGGCACGAAACGCCCATCGCCGGTATCGCCGATCAGCGGGTTCGGCGCGTTGAGATTGATGTGGTCGGTAATCAGGGCGAGGCCGCCGGGCCGCAGGTCCGGCTTCAGCGAGCCCGATGCATTGGTCAGGACCAGTGGCGGCGAGCCGAAGGCTGTCAGCATGCCGATCGGCACGCGCATCACCGCAGGATCTCCGGTTTCGTAGAAATGCGCCCGCCCCTGGAAGATCAGGACGCGCTTGCCGTGCAGCGTGCCATAGCAGACGGCGCGGGCATGGCCCGAGACATGGCCCTGCGGGAATCCCGGGATCTCCGCGAACGGAATGACGACCGGGTCGACCACATCGTCGACGATGCGGCCGAGCCCGGTGCCGAGTACGAAGGCGCAGTCGATCCCACCGTCGACGCCGCGGTCGATCAGCGTTCCCGCTGCCTTGTCGAAACTCGGGTCAGCCGCCATTCCAATGCCTCGGTATCGGGGTCGGCCTGCGCACGGATGCGCGCGGGCCTGCGCAAATCAGGTGCGCAAATTGGCCGGTCCGAACGAGGCTGGCAACAGCTCCGCGAGCGAAAACCGGGCACGCACGCCATCGGGGCCCGCAATCGCGATGGGTGTTTCCGGGGCAGCGAACTCGCGAATGCGCTGACGGCAGGCACCGCACGGGGTGACCAGCTCCTCGCCGTCGCCAAGGACCAGAACGGCATGGATCGCCCGTCCGCCCGCCGCGATCATCGCGGAGATGGCGCCGGCCTCGGCGCAGAGCCCGACGGGATAGGAGGCGTTCTCGACATTGCAGCCGGAATGGATCGCGCCGTTGTCATCGAGGATGGCGGCGCCGACCCGGAATGCGGAATAGGGCGCATAGGCCCGGATCTGCGCGCGCCTGGCCGTGGCGAAGAGGGCGTCGAAATTGGGCGCAGACTCGCTCATCAACGCTCCTTCACATAGGGCAGGCCGGAGGCCTTCGGTGGCACGGCCTTGCCGATGAAACCAGCAAGCAGGATGACGGTGAGAAGATAGGGCAGGGCCTGGATCGCCTGGACGGGAACCTGTCCGATACCAGGAAGCAGCACGCCCTGCAGCCGGATCGCGATGGCATCGAGCAGCCCGAAGAGCAGGCAGGCCCCCAGCGCCGGCCAGGGACGCCAATTCGCAAAGATCACGGCGGCGAGCGCGATGAAGCCCTTTCCCGCCGTCATTTGCGGCAGGAAACCGGCCGATTGCGAAACGGCGAGATAGGTGCCGCCCAGCCCACAAAGCACGCCGCAGATCACCACCGCGCCATAGCGCAGCCCGGCGACCGAGATGCCCGCGGTATCGACGGCTGCCGGGTTCTCGCCGACGGCGCGCAGCCGCAGGCCGAAGCGTGTGCGCTTCAGCACGAAGGCGGTGATCGGAACCGCGAGGATGGCGAGATAGACCGGTGCCCCATGGCCGGAGATGACCTCGTCGTAGAGAAGGCCGAGGACGGGGACGTGTTCGCGCATGGCCCTGGCGAAGGGAAGGGTGAGATCGCCGAAGCGCGCTGCCCCTTCGAGCGGCGGGGTCCGTCCTCCCTGTCCATACCAGGCATTGCCGAGCACCACGGTGACGCCCGCCGCCAGCATGTTGATGGCGACGCCGGAGACGATCTGGTTGCCGCGCCAGGTGATCGCTGCKAAGCCGTGGACGAGCGAGAGCAGGACCGAGGCCAGGATGCCGGCGCCGAGCCCCGCCCAGGCGGAGCCGGTCACGAAGGCTGCGACGGCCGAAGCGAAGGCCGCGACCAGCATCTTCCCTTCCAGCCCGATATCGACGACGCCGGAGCGTTCGGACCATAGCCCGGCGAGTGCCGCGCAKAGCAGCGGAATCGACAGTCGGATCGTGGAATCGAGGATGACGGCGATGGTCGTGAGCCAGTCCATGGCTAGGCCACCCGGCCGAGTCGGAGGGCGTTGGCGACGAGCTTGCGAAAGAGCCCGTCGAGCGCCCCGGCAAAGAGAATGACCACGCCGCCGATCACGACGACCATGTCCCGCGTAATGGTCGGCTTGTCGAAGGAGAGTTCCGCTCCGCCCTGATAGAGCACGCCGAACAGGAAGGCTGAGAGCGCGACGCCGATCGGGTGGCCGCGCCCCATCAACCCGACGGCGATGCCGACGAAACCGTAGCCGGCCGTGAAATCGATCAGGAGGCGGTGCTGCACACCCATCGCCTCGTTGACCGCGAGCCCGCCAGCCAGGGCGCCGGAGAGCGCCATCGCGACCATGGTCATCCGGGCGGGCGAAATGCCGGCATAGGCGGCAGCGCGTGGATTGGCGCCCACGGTGCGGATCGCGTAACCGAGGCGCGAGCGATAGATCAGTGCCCAGATTGCGACGAGCGCGGCGAGCGCGAGCAGGAAAGCGGTGTTGAGCGGGGTCGCCGGCAGCTTGATCCCGAGCGGCGCGAGCAACTGGTGCATCGGCGTCAACACGGCGTGCCCGGCGAATTCCGGGGTTTCGGCCTGCATCGAACCAGGTTTCCCCATCACGTTGACGAGCAGATAGACGCTCAGCGTCGCCGCCAGGAAATTGAACATGATCGTGGTGATGACGACGTGGCTGCCGMGCGTCGCCTGCAGCCAGCCGGGGATGAAACCATAGAGCGCGCCTCCTGCCGCTCCCGCCAGGATGGCGAGCGGCACGAGCAGGATGCCGGGCAGCGGCGCGAGCCAGAGGCAAGCCAGCGCGAGGAAGATGCCGGCGACGGTCGCCTGGCCCTCGCCGCCGATGTTGAACAGCCCGGCATGGAAGGCGACGGCGACGGCGAGGCCCGTGAAGATGAAATTCGTGGTGTAGTAGAGCGTGAAACCCAAGCCCTCGATGCTGCCGAGGGCACCCTTGAGAAGCAGGGCCGTGGCTTCCAAGGGGCTCTCGCCGATGCCGAGCACCACCAGTCCGGCGACAAGGAGCGCCGCAGTGACGCTGACCAGCGGAACCAGCCCGGCATCGGCCCAGCGGGGCAGGTCGATCGGCGTGGCGCTCATGCGGCTTCCTGGTTCACACCGGCCATCAGCAGGCCGAGATCGCGCTCATTGGTGGCCTCGGCCGCTCGCTCGCCGGTGACCCGGCCGCCGCACATGGCCAGGATCCTGTCGGACAACGCCATCACCTCCTCGAGCTCGACCGAAACAAGCAGGATCGCCACTCCGGCATCGCGCAGCGCAATCAGGCGGCGATGGATGAACTCGATCGCACCGATATCGACGCCGCGTGTCGGCTGGCCGACGAGCAGGACCTTTGGTGCGCGCTCGATCTCGCGGGCCAGCACGATCTTCTGCTGATTGCCGCCCGAGAATTTCGCGGCCTTCAGGGACGGGTCTGCCGGGCGCACATCATAGGCCGTCATGCCGGCAAACGCGTGCGCTGCAATCCTGGTCGGCGAGAGGAAGGGGCCTGGTCCGAAGGCCGGGTCGTCCTGGTAGCCGAGGATGCTGTTCTCGGCCGCGGGAAAGGCGGTGACCAGTCCCATCCTGTGGCGGTCCTCGGGAATATGCATCACCCCGAGTTCGCGCAGATTGGCGGGCGTGCGGTCGCCGGCGTTGAGGATCTCGCCGTCGAGCCGGATGACGMCGCGCGAGGGCTGGAGCAGGCCGGCAAGCACCTCGAGCAATTCGCTCTGGCCATTGCCGGCGACGCCGGCGATGCCGACGATCTCGCCGGCATGCAGCGTCAGGCTGACATCGCTGAGCTTCTCGCAACCACGCTCGTCATAGAAACCGAGGCCGGCAGCCTCCAGAACGGGGGCCCCGCGCGGATGCTCCGTCTTCTCCACCCGCAGCAGCACGCGCCGTCCGACCATCGCTTCGGCAAGCTCGGGAGGCGAGGTCCGGGCGGTTTCGACATGCGCGATCATCTCACCCCGACGCATCACCGAGACGGTGTCGGTCACATCCATGACCTCGCGCAGTTTGTGGGTGATCAGGATCACCGTCTTGCCCTGCGCCTTCAGTGATCGCAGCAGCGCAAAGAGCTGGTCGGCTTCCGATGGGGTCAGCACGGCGGTGGGTTCGTCGAGGATCAGGATCTCGGCGCCGCGATAGAGCGCCTTCAGGATTTCGACGCGCTGCTGAAAGCCGACGGAGAGATCGCCGACGATGGCGTCCGGGTCGATGGCGAGGCCATAATCCCGGGAGAGGCGCGCAAGCTCGGCCCGTGCCCTGGCGATGCCGCCCTTGAGCAGCTTGCCGCCCTCCGCGCCGAGCACGACGTTCTCGACGACGCTGAGTGGTTCGACCAGCATGAAATGCTGATGGACCATGCCGATGCCGGCCGTGATCGCGTCCGCCGGTCTGCGAATACGCAAGGGCTGGCCTGCGACCCTGATCTCGCCGGAATCGGCCTCATAGAAACCGTAGAGGATCGACATCAGCGTCGATTTGCCGGCTCCGTTTTCGCCGACGATGCCGTGGATTGAGCCGGCGGCGATGGAAAGCGAGACGTCCTTGTTGGCCAGGACCGGGCCGAAGCGCTTGCTGATCGCGATCAGTTCGATGGCGGGAACGCTCATGGCACGATCACCATGCCGTCATGGGCCCGCTCTTCCGGCAACGGGCCGTCATGGGCGAGCATGCCCGGCCCCATATGGGTCAGCACGATGCGCGGGGTCGCGAGATCGCCGCGCCGTGCCGCGAGTGTCTTGTAGTCGAGATGGTTGGCCAGCGGCCGGTCGTAATTGTAGCACTCGACAAGCAGCACATCGGCTCCGGCGGCCAAGGAGATCAGCTCATCGCTCCAGGCCGTATCGCCGGAAAAGGCAAAGACCTTGCCGTCGCGTGCCAGTCGATAGCCCTGGCAAGGGCCGGCGCGCTCGTCATGCACCATCGGGAAGGCGGTGATCGYGAGCCCGGCCAACATTGCCGGTGCTTCCGGCGTCACCTCGACGAAACGGATCGGGAAGCGCCAGGGATTGGCCGAGGCGCCGGGGAAATCGGCCTCCAGCGCATGCCACGCTCGGTGTTCGATGCCGGCCGGCCCTGCGATGGTCAGGGGCTCGTTCCGGCGCGAGACGAATTGCGCATCGAGCAGAAAGGCCGGCAGCGCGCCGAAATGGTCGCCGTGGAAATGCGTGAACAGCAGGCTCGAGATCGGATTGCGGGCGACGTCCGCCTTGTTCAGCGCGACCATGCTCGACGAGCCGCAGTCGAGCAACATGCGCTCGCCGACGGCCTCGACGAGCAGGCAGGTGTTGAAACGCCCGCCCGATCCGAAGGCGTCGCCGGAGCCAAGAATGGTGATCTTCATCCGGATGCGGCCCCAAAGCGCCGCCCTCCCCGAGAAGGAGAGGGCGGCATGCGCCCGTTCCTCACATCGTGCACTTAGAGTCCGACATATAGTCGTGCACCTTCACCGTGCCGGCGATGATGTCATCGCGCGCCTTGTCGGCGGCGGCTTTCATCTCGGGCGTGATCAAGGCCCGGTTGGCATCGTCGAGCGCCCAGGCGACGCCGTCCTCCTTCAGCCCGAGCACGGAGATGCCCGGCTTCCAGCTGCCTTCGCGGGCCGCCTTGAAGGAGGCGTAGGTCGCGACATCGACGCGCTTCAGCATCGAGGTCAGCACCTTGCCCGGCTGCAGGGCGTTCTGGTTGGAATCGACGCCGATGCCGAGCTTGCCGGCATCCGCCGCCGCGCGCAGCACGCCGATGCCGGTGCCGCCGGCTGCGTGGTAGATCACGTCGGCGCCGCGGTCGATCTGCGACTTGGCAAGCTCGCCGCCCTTCACCGGGTCGTTCCAGGCGGAGGGCGTCGAGCCCGTCATGTTCTGGAAGACCTCGCCATCCTTCTTCGCCGCCTTGACGCCCTGGACATAGCCGCAGGCGAATTTCCGGATCAGCGGGATATCCATGCCGCCGACGAACCCGACCTTGCCGCTCTTGGATGCCATCCCGGCGAGCAGGCCGACGAGATAGGAGCCCTCATGCTCCTTGAACACGACCGACTGTACGTTCGGCAGGTCGACAACCATGTCGATGATCGTGAATTTCAGGTCGGGGAATTCGGCTGCCACCTTTTGCAGGGCGGTCGCCTGGCTGAAGCCGACCGCGATGATCGGGGAATGGCCGTCGCGTGCGAAGCGCCGCAGGGCCTGCTCGATCTGCGCCTCGTTGGTCGGCTCGAAATCGCGGAACTCGACACCGGTTTCCTTCTTGAATTTCTCGGCGCCGATGAAGGCGGCTTCGTTGAAGGATTTGTCGAATTTGCCGCCCTTGTCATAAACGACCGCCGGCTTGATTGCGGTTTGCGCCATGGCGGCGAGAGCCGAAAAGGCGACGCCCGCTAGCGCCAGCGCAAGAGATCTGACCCGCATATGTGCTTCCCCTGTGAACGCGCGGCGCGGTTTCTCCGCCCCTGCCTGTGCGCACGATGGCACGGCTTCCTCGCCCGGCCAAGCCGGGCTGCAGGCCATTTCCCTTGGCCCCGCCAACGCCACGATTGCCCAATCCAGCGGTTCGGCTTAACTCTGATGCATGAGCCTGCACGGTGACGAGATCGAACGCTATGCGCGCCATCTGGTGCTGCCGGAGATCGGCGGTCCGGGGCAGGCCAAACTCAAATCCACCAGCGTACTCGTGATCGGCGCGGGCGGGCTTGGCGCGCCGCTGATCCAGTATCTTGCCGCCGCGGGTGTCGGCATGATCGGTATCGTCGACGCCGATCATGTCTCGCTTTCCAACCTGCAGCGCCAGACCATCTTCAGCACTGCCGACCTCGGCGCGAACAAGGCGGTTGCGGCTGCCGGCTTCATCAAGCGGCTCAACCCGCATGTCGCGGTCGAGGAGCATGTCACCCGCATCGACCCGCACAACGCCCGCGCCATGGTTGCCTTCTACGACGTGATCGCCGACGGCACCGACAATTTCGAGACGCGTTACGCCGTCGCCGATGCCTGCTTCTACGAGAAGAAGCCGCTGGTCACCGCGGCCCTTGGCCGCTTCGATGGGTCGCTGACCACGCTGCGCCCGCATGAGAAGCGGCCGGACGGGCGGCCGAACCCGACCTATCGCTGCCTCTTTCCCAATCCGCCGCCGCCTGGCACGGTCGCACCCTGTGCCGAAGCCGGTGTGCTTGGCGCGCTCGCCGGCGTGATGGGCTCGCTGATGGCGCTGGAGGTGATTCGCGCAATCACCGGCTTCGGGGAGCCGCTGGTCGGCAAGCTCCTGCTCGTCGACGCGATGACGATGCGCTTCGATACGATGCGMTACGACTGGGATGCCGCCAATCCGTTGAACGGGACGGCGGTCGCCAGGAGCGCCTGAGCCTTCAGCCCCGATGCTGCGCTGTCGGCCGGGACAGGCCGGAGCCTGACCCGATGCGGTGGGGGCCCTAGCCTCGGCTTCTCACCTTCGCCTCGATCGCGTCCCAGACCTGGGCGGCGATATCGGGCCCGCCCAGCTTCTTGACGGCGCGCACGCCCRTCGGCGCCGTGACGTTGATCTCGGTCAGGTAGTTGCCGATCACGTCGATTCCCACCAGGATCAGGCCTCGCTCGCGCAGCGTCGGACCAATCGCCTCGCAGATCTCGAGCTCGCGCTTGGAGAGATCCGTCGGAGCGGCGGCGCCGCCGCGCACCATATTGGCGCGCAGGTCACCATCGGCCGGGACCCGGTTGACCGCGCCTGCCGCCTTGCCGTCCACCAGCAGGATGCGTTTGTCGCCGGCGCTGACCTCCTTCATGAAGCGCTGGACCACCCAGGCCTCCTTGAAGATCCCGGAGAAGAGATCGAACAGCGAGCCGAAATTGGGGTCGCCCTTCCCGGTCTTGAACACGGTCGCGCCGCCATGGCCGTAAAGCGGCTTCATCACGATCTCGCCGAACTCTTCGCGAAATGCTTCGATCTCGGCCCTGTCGCGGGTGATCAGGGTCGGCGGCATCAGTTCGGGGAAATGCGTGACCAGGATCTTCTCGGGCGCGTTGCGTACCTGCGCGGGATCGTTGACGACCAGCGTCTTCGGATGGATGCGCTCCAGCATATGCGTGGAGGTGATGTAGGCCATGTCGAACGGCGGGTCCTGCCGCAGCAGCACGACATCGAGCGTCGAGAGATTGGTGCGTTCCTCGGTTCCGAGGGTGAAGTGATCTCCGTCGACGTCACGCACTTCGACCGGCCTGATCGGCGCGGTGACCTTGCCGTCCCGCATCGAAAGCTGGTCCGGCGTATAGGTGTGGAGCGTGTGTCCGCGCCGCTGCGCCTCCAGCATCAAGGCGAAGCCGGTATCGCCGGCGATCCTGACGCGTTCGATGGGGTCCATCTGGATGGCGACGGCAAGGGTCATGGGCAAGGTTCCTGTTGCGCGGCCTCATATCGGCCCAGGCCCCATGCCTGTGCAAGGGGCAGGCTGCGCGTCACAGGATCAGCTCGAAGGCGCCGGGCACATGGCGCGGCCGACGCCAGGGCGCGACGAAGACGGCATCGGCTCGCAAATGATGGTCCATCGCCCAGGCATTGCGCGAGAGCCATTGCCGGATGCGGGCCTCGATCAGCCGGCGTTTCTCCGGAGTGATCGCGGTCAGCGCATCGTCGAGCAGGCCCCGGGCCTTGACCTCGACGAAGGCGATGGTGCGTCCGCGCTTCACGATGAGGTCGATCTCGCCGCCCTTGCCGCCGAAGCGCCGGGCGAGGGGCCGGTAACCCTTCGCGGCAAGCCAGAGGATCGCCAGCAGCTCGCCGCGCTGGCCGGTCGTTCCGGCTCGTCTGGCCTTCTGGCTGCGAGCCCTGGCTCTCAAGGCTCGCGGGTCAGTTCGAGGGCGCGCGCATAAATCTTGCGGCGCGGCTGCCCCGTCTCGGCGGCGACCTGCGCGACCGCCTCCTTGAGCGAGAGCCGCGCCATGGCCTCGCGCAGGCGCTCATCGATGACATCTCCCGCTGGAAGCAGAGCCTCGGCTCCGGGTGGACCGATGATCACGACGATCTCGCCGCGTGCTTCTTCCTCCTCGCCGTAATGGGCGGCGAGTTCAGCAAGCGTCCCGCGTTGTACGGTTTCGTGGTACTTGGTCAGTTCGCGGGCGACCGCTGCCGGCCTTGCGCCCAGCACTGCGCCGGCATCGGCGAGCATCTCGGCGAGGCGGCGCGGCGATTCGAAGAAGACGAGGGTGCCTGGAATGACCGCCAGCTCGGTCAGTCGCCCGCGCCGCGCGGCCGATTTCGGCGGCAGGAAACCTTCGAAGAAGAACCGGTCTGTCGGCAGGCCGGCAAGCACCAGCGCCGCCAGAACGGCTGAGGGGCCGGGAATGCCGGTGACCGGCAGGCCTTCGGCGACGACATCGGCGACCAGCTTGTAGCCGGGGTCCGACACCAGCGGCGTGCCCGCGTCGGAGATCAGGGCAAGCCGCCCGCCCTCCCGCAGCTTGGCCAGGATCTTCGGCCGCATCTGCGCGGCATTGTGCTCGTGATAGGGCAGGAGCGGTGTCGAGATTCCGTAATGTGCCAGCAGCGTCTTGCTGGTGCGCGTGTCCTCGGCGAGCACGGCATCGGCGGCGGCAAGCGTCGCCAGGGCGCGAAACGATATGTCGCGCAGATTGCCGATCGGGGTTGCGACGATGTGCAGGCCCGGCGCCAGCGTCTCCGCTTCGGCGCGGAGCCCGAAGGCCGTGTAGCTGGGGGCGCGCTGCGATGCACGCGGGGCAGAGGCAGGCGGGGCGGAGGACGGAGCGGACATGTCCGCAAGCTGCCACAGCCGCGGTCCTTATGCCACGGCCGCATGCAGCTGCGCCTCGTTTCAAATGCGGCAAGACAGAGTTAACAACTTGAAAATACCATGTCGCACTGGCAGGAGTTCTCCACGGTCGGGGGACTGCAAGCTGGATACGGTCGCAATGACCGCGTTCCCCGTTCTCGACTGGAGATGATCCCGTGCTGCTCCAACGGCTCCCCCTTCCGGTCTCGAGGTTGCGTCTGGCGGCTCTGGCCCTCGGTGTTTCGCTTGGGCTCGCGGCCTGCAGCGGCGGTACGTCCGGTCTGCCAGGTTTTGACGGCGGTTCCGCGGCCCCGGGCGGCGAGGCTCAGGCGCCCACCGGCCAGACCATCGGCACCGGCAAGGTCAAAGTCGGCCTCGTGCTTCCCCTGACTGCGGAAGGGCAGGGCGCGGTCGTCGGCAACTCCCTGAAGAACGCTGCCGAGATGGCKCTTGCCGAATTCCCGGGCGCCGACCTCACGCTGCTGGTCAAGGATGATCGCGGGTCGCCGGAAGGCGCTCAGGCCGCGGCTCAGGAAGCGCTGCGTGAAGGTGCTGAACTGATCATCGGGCCGCTCTTTGCACCCTCGGTGCAGGCTGCCGCTCAAGTGGCGCGCGGCGCCAACCGCCCGATCATGGCTTTCTCCAGCGATAGCAATGTCGCTTCGCGCGGCGTCTATCTGCTCTCCTTCCCGCCCGAGAACGACGTCAATCGCGTGATCGCCTACGCCTCTTCGCAGGGGCGCAAGTCCTTTGCCGCGCTGGTTCCGGATACCGCCTATGGCCGGGTCGTCGAGGCCGCGTTCCAGCAGGCCGTCGCCAATCGCGGGGCGCGGGCGGTCATCATCGAGCGTTTCGGCTCCGACCAGAACAGCATGCGCACCGCTGTCCAGCGCCTCGTGCCGGCCTTGCAGCAGGCGGACGCGCTCTTCGTCCCGGCCGCAGCCGACACCATGCCGGCGCTGGGACTGGCACTTCAGCAAGCCGGGTTCGATCCGGCCAAGGTGAAGCCTCTCGGCACCGGTGTCTGGAACGATGCCAGCGTCGCGCGCGTTCCGGCGATCCAGGGAGGCTGGTTCGCATCGCCCGACACAGCCGGTTTCAATGCCTTTGCGGGCCGTTATCAGCAGCGCTTCAACGGCGCGCCGACCCGCACCGCGACTCTGGCCTATGATGCGGTCTCGCTGGCAGCGGCGTTGGCGCGGACGCAGGGAAGCCAGCGTTTCTCCGAGTCGGTTCTGACCAACCCGCAGGGCTTTGCCGGTGCGGACGGCGTCTTCCGTTTCCGCCCGGATGGGCAGATCGAGCGCGGGCTTGCGGTTCTCGAACTGCGCAACGGCCAGATCGTGACGGTCAATGCCGCGCCGCGAGACCTTGGGCCGAGGACGTAACAGGGCCCCCGCGCGCGGTTTCCGGGCGCTGCGACGCGCAGATCCTCGGTTCCAGAAACAGAATGATGCCCGGCGCGAGGCCGGGCATGGGGGCGGCAGGTCTAGGCCGCCAGATCCGCCACCAACGCGTCCAGGACCAGCGCCCCGTCCGGTGTCGCGGCGAGCTTGCCGCCGGGCTTGCGTGTCAGCAGCCCCTCCTTCATCAGGCTGTCGACGCGGGAAGACTTCAGTTCGCGCCCTGAAAGCGCCCTGAACGTGACCGGATCGATGCCCTCGACCAGTCGCAGGCCCATCAGCAGATATTCGTCGCCTTGCGCCTCGGCGTTCAGGCACTCGTTCTCGACCAGCGCATGCCCTTCGGCCTCGACGCGCTCGAGCCAGACTTCCGGTCGCTTCTCGGTCGATTGCGCCATCCGGCCCTCTGCTGTGACCAGCCTTCCATGCGCACCGGGGCCAATGCCGGCATATTCGCCATAGCGCCAGTAAACGAGATTGTGCCGGCATTCAGCGCCCGGCCTGGCATGGTTCGAGATCTCGTAGACCGGCAGGCCGTGCTTTGCCGTGATCTCCTGCGTCGTCTCGTAGAGTGCGGCGCCGACCTCATAATCCGGCACCTTCAACTTGCCGGCCTTGTACAGGGCCGCGAAGGCGGTGTCGGGCTCGATGGTGAGCTGGTAGAGCGAGAGATGCTCGGCAGCATGGCTGATCGCGAGTTCGAGTTCCTCGCGCCAGAGCGCGGGAGTCTGCTCGACGGAGCGGGCGTAGATCAGGTCGAAGGAGTAGCGCTCGAAATAGCGCCGCGCGATCGCCACCGCATCGAGCGCTTCCTGTGTCGAGTGCATCCGGCCCAGCGCCTTGAGGTCGGCGTCGTTCAACGCCTGCACACCGAGCGAGACGCGGTTGACGCCGGCGGCGCGGAAATCCTGGAAGCGTCCTGCCTCGACGCTGGTCGGGTTTGCTTCGAGCGAGACTTCGCAATTCGGGTCGACCGCCCAGGCGCCGCCGATCGCGTCGAGGATTGCGCCGACCGTGCGGCCCTCCATCAGCGAGGGCGTGCCGCCGCCGAAGAAGATCGAGGAGACGGTGCGTCCGGGCGCTAGCTGGGCGCGGTGCGCGATTTCGCGCCTGAAGGCTTCGATGAAGCGCTGCTGGTCGGGCGGCGTATGCCGCACATGCGAGTTGAAGTCGCAATAGGGGCACTTGGCCAGGCAGAATGGCCAATGCACATAGGCCGCGAAACCGGCATCCGCGGTCGGATGCGGCGCGACCGCCTGACGCTCGGCGATGGCGGCTGGCGCGTTCACTGGGGCAGCCTCAGGCAGGCTGCGGCGAGGAGCTGGAAGGCGCGGGCGCGATGCGACAGCGCCTCCGAACCATCATCCGGCACGCCGTGCTTTTCATCGGAAGACATTTCGCCAAAGGTCTTGGTGCGGCCGTCCGGCTTGAAAATCGGATCGTAACCGAAGCCTGAAGGGCCGCGCGGCTCATGGATGATCTCGCCGTAGACGCGGCCTTCGAAGAGCTCCTGGTGTCCGTCCGGCCAGGCGATGACCAGCGCGGAGACGAAATGACCCCGACGCTTGTCGGAGGTCGTTGCGCCGCGCTTGGCGAGCTCGGCCTGGACGCGGGCGAGCGCCGGGGCAAAGTTCTTGCCCGGCCCGGCCCAGTTGGCGGAGAACAGGCCAGGGGCGCCGTCGAGCGCATCGATGCACAGGCCGGAATCATCGGCGATCGCCGGCAGGCCGCTCGCTTGCGCGGAKGCCACCGCCTTGATCGCGGCATTCTCCGAGAACATGTGGCCATTCTCCTCGGGCTCGGGCAGGCCGAGTTCCCCGGCCGAGACCAGATCGACGCCATAGGGCGCCATCAGCTCGCGCATTTCGCGCAGCTTGCCCTGGTTATGGGTCGCAATCACGACCTTGCCTTGGAGAAGCCGATGTCCGCTCATGATCAGGCCACCGCCGCCTTCTGCAGCGCGACCAGCTTGCTGACGCCGCCCTTGGCGAGCCGGAGCAGGGCCATCAGCTMATCCTCCGAGAAGGGAGCGCCTTCGGCAGTGCCCTGCACTTCGACCAGGCCGCCTGTTCCGGTGATGACGAAGTTCGCGTCGGTCTGCGCGCCGGAATCCTCGACATAGTCGAGATCGATGACCGGGTTGCCGGCGACGATACCGCAGGAAATCGCGGCGACATGATCCTTGAGCGGGTTCGATGCCTTGAGCATGCCGCGCCCCTCCATCCATTTCAGCGCGTCGTGCAGCGCGACCCAGGCGCCGGTGATCGAGGCCGTGCGCGTGCCGCCATCAGCCTGGAGGACGTCGCAATCGACCACGATCTGGCGCTCGCCGATGGCGGTCAGGTCGACGACCGCGCGAAGCGAGCGCCCGACCAGGCGCTGGATTTCCTGCGTGCGGCCCGATGGCTTGCCGGAGGTGACCTCGCGGCGTGTGCGTTCATGCGTGGCACGCGGCAGCATTGAGTACTCGGCCGTGACCCAGCCCTTGCCGGTGCCACGCAGCCATGGTGGACCCTTTTCCTCGACCGTCGCGGCGCAGAGCACCTTGGTCTCGCCGAAGCTGACCATGCAGGAACCTTCCGCATAGCGCACCACGCCGCGTTCCAGCGTGACCTTGCGCATCTCGTCGGCCGCKCGTTTGGAGGGTCGCATGTTCACATCCCGATTTCGTGAGTTCGGCGGCTTGTAGGCGTTTGGGCCGGGCGCGGCAAGGCTAGCAGCCAGCGCTTGCCTCTTGATCCGCTGCCGCGCCGAAGGGACAATAGCCTATGTGCAACCAGATACTCGCCTCGCCATGAGCGCGCCCACGCGGCAGGACAGCCCTGGCGGGCTGGTCGAGACCGACCAACRCTCCCGTGAGATTTTCCGGCAGATCGTCGATGGCTATCTCGCGACGGGCGAGCCCGTCGGCTCGCGCAACATCGCGCGGCTGCTGCCGGTGGCCCTGTCGCCGGCAACTGTGCGCAATGTCATGACCGACCTCGAAATGGCGGGGCTGATCTACGCGCCGCATACCTCGGCCGGTCGGTTGCCGACCGAACGCGGATTGCGTTTCTTCGTCGACGCCATGATGGAAGTCGGCAACCTGACCTCCGACGAACGCGCCCGCATCGAGGCTCAGATGCGGGCAGCGGCCTCGACCCGGACGCTGGACGGCGCGCTGACCGAGGCGTCTGCACTGCTGTCTGGGCTGTCGCGTGGTGCCGGCGTTGTGGTCACCACCAAGGCCAATTCCCGGCTGAAGCATATCGAATTTGTCCGGCTGGAGCCGGTGCGCGCGCTTGTGGTGCTCGTGGCGGAGGACGGTACGGTCGAGAATCGGTTGCTCGCCCTTCCGCCGGGTCTGCCCGCCTCGGCCCTGACGGAGGCTGCGAATTTTCTCAATGCCCGTGTCCTCGGCAAGACCCTGAGCGAACTGCAGCGCGAGATCGCCGACGATCGCGCCACCATGGAGCGCGAACTCGATGCGCTGACGGCGAAGCTTGTCGAGAGCGGCATCGCCACCTCGTCAGGTCCGAGCAGCGATCGCCATCTGATCGTGCGTGGCCAGGCCAATCTGCTGGAGGATCTCAAGGCACAGGAGGATCTCGAGCGTATCCGCCTGCTCTTCGGGGATCTGGAGACGCAGACCGACGTGATCGACTTGCTGTCCCGCGCCGAGGCCGGCGACGGCGTGCGCATCTTCATCGGCTCAGAGAACAAGCTGTTCTCGATGTCCGGCTCTTCGATGATCGCCGCACCTTTCCATGATGCCGAGCAGCGCATTGTCGGCGTTGTCGGCATCATCGGCCCGACACGGCTGAACTATGCCCGCATCGTGCCGATGGTGGACTATACCGCCAAGGTCGTGGGGCGGCTTCTGGATGGTGCGCGGTGAAGCGCGTCTTGCGAGCCGGACTGATTCTGGTGCTTGGAGTTTTTGCGATGGCGGCGATGGGGCAGAACGGACAGGCGAGCCTCCTCGACGCGGCCGCCGCCGGCAGGACTGCCGAGGTCTCCCGGCTGATCGCGGCCGGGGCCGATCTCGAGGCTCGCGATGCGCAGGGGCGCTCGCCGTTGTTGCTCGCTGTGGCCGGCAATCATGTAGCGATCGCCAAGGCGCTGCTCGCGGCGGGCGCCAACATCAATGCGCAGGCCGCCAATCGCGACACGCCCTGGCTGCTCGCCGGTGCCGCCGGTCGCGCCGAGATCGTCGCTGCGATGATCCCGCTGAAGCCCGACCTGGCGATCCGCAACCGCTATGGCGGCAACGCCCTGATCCCGGCCTGCGAGCGCGCCCATGTCGAGACGGTCAAGCTGCTCCTGGGCAGCGGCATCGACCTGGACCACGTCAACGATCTCGGTTGGACCTGCCTGCTCGAGATCGTCATCCTGGGCGATGGCGGGCCACGGCATCAGGAGGTTGCAAAGCTTGTGCTCGAGGCAGGCGCCGATCCGAGTCTGGCCGACAAGGATGGTGTCTCGCCGCTGGCCCATGCCCGCCAGCGCGGGCAGCGGGCCGTCGCGGCCTTGATCGAGAAGGCCGGCGGCCGCTGAACGATTCCAGCCAGCGGGCCATGACCTGCTCGCTGGCGTGAAGGTCGTTCGCTTCGGGTTGCCCCGGACCGAGACTGCTCTGTCGCTCGATCAGGTGGACCGCCAGCCCGCGCTCCATGACGTCGCCGGCCCCGAATTTCGCAGTGGCCGGGAGGCCGCTCAAGCATCCCGATTTGGCATCGACGCATTCTGGCGTTACCTCTGCCGCCAAAGCGACCCAGGTGCGCTCCAGACCACAAGGCCAAAGACATGACCGACACGCTCCCCGATCGTCTCTCCGTCAACCCGGACAGCCCCTTTTACGACGCCGAGGTGCTGGCGAAGGATATCGGCATCCGCTTCAAGGGCACTGAGAAGACCAATGTCGAGGAGTATTGCGTCAGCGAAGGCTGGATCAAGGTGGCGGCCGGCGCCGCCAAGGACCGCTTCGGCCGGCCGATGACGATCACGCTCAAGGGGCCGGTCGAGCCTTACTATCGCAAGGCGGAGTAAGGCTCAGGGCTTCACGGACGCCGCGACAGCGCCCAGCTGAAGCTGAGGACGGCGAATAGCCCGAGCCCGGCGCGGATGGCGTGAAGCTCGCCCCAGCGCTGAATGAGATGGCGGCTCGCGGCGCTGGCTTGCGCCGCGGCCATGGCCTGCAGTTCCGTGTTGATCGGTGCGATGACCAGTAGCGTGAACGGCAGATTGGCCAGGATCGCGAACATTCCGACCAGCCAGGCGGGGTTACGGGTGGAGCGCCAGGAGAGACCGGCGCAGAGCGTCGTGATCACGACCAGCGTCGCCTGCATCCGCGTCGCCGGGCCGATGGCCGCTTGCCATTGCCGCAGAAGCGCCCCGTCGTCGAGCGACAGCCGCGCCGGCTGCTCGGCCGCGAGGATGTAGATCGCTGCGCCACTGAACAGCGCCGCCAGTGCCAATGTGATCGGTCCCATGCGCCGGGCGATCGCGGATTGCAAAATGAGGTCGGTCCCTTGGGGCATCGTCACCTCCCGATTTTGAATAGCATGCTATATATCATTGCATAGTATGCTGTTCAACTGGTATCTCGACCCGGCGGGGGGATGCGATCGTGACGACCTTCAAGACTCATTCGGCCGGCTATCTCGCCAACCACATGGCGCGGCTTTTCGCCAAGGCCCTGGCTGAATCCATCCGGCCGCTCGGGCTTGCGCCGGCGCAGTTCATGGTCCTGCTCGAGCTCTGGCGAGAAGATGGCGTCACCCAGAAGCACCTGGTCGAGCGGCTCGATGTCGAGCAGGCGACGATGGCCAGCACGCTTGCGCGCATGGAGCGCGACGGTCTGATCGAGCGCAGGCCCGACGCCGCCGATGCCCGCGCCCGTATCATTCATCTGACAGGGCGGGCCCGGGAACTGGAGCAGTCTGCGCTTGCGGAGGCGCGGCAGGTCAACCGGCGGGCGCTGGCCGGCTTCCCTGAGGAGGAGGCGGAGCAACTGCTCGCCGGCATGCGCCGCATCATTTCCTCACTCTCCGGCAAACCGGCCAAGCCCGATCTGCCGGTCAGCCCCAATCCGCTGGATTAGGCGAGTGACTTGAAGAAGAAGGTCGAGCCGCAATCGCTGCCATCGGGCATCAGCGCATAGCGCGGGATGGTGCCGATCTCGGTCCAGCCGAGCCGGTTATAGAGCCGCCGCGCCGGGCCGGCCTCGTCCGTGTCGAGGCAGAGCAGCGTCCGTCCGGCCGCCGACGCCTCGGCCTCCGCTGCCAGCATCAGCGCTTCACCGATACCCTGCCGGCGCGCGGAGGAATGCACCAGGACCTTGGCAATATCGGCGCGGTGCGRCTGGTTTGGCTTGCCGGCGGGGTGGACCTGCGCGGTGCCGACGATCTCGTCGCCCTGCCGCGCGACCAGAAGCAGGATCTGTCCTGCTTCGACGCCGGCCGCGACACCTGTCCAATAGGCCTTGAAATCGGCCTCGGTATTCTCCGCCATGAAGCCGACAGAGGCGCCGTTCGCGACGGAATCCCGAAGGATACCGGTAAGCGCAGGGATGGCGTTGCGCGCGCCAGTGGCATTGAGACGCGTGATCGAGGCCGTATCAACGAGCTGCGTCGTCATCGGGGTCTTTCCTGGGATAGGCCGTCTGCCGTCATCAGCACGACGGCATAGCGGGCCGGCTCCGAGCCGGGATTGTGATAGGTGATCGGCCCGTCGAGCAGCATGTGGATGCAGTCGCCGCTCCGCAGTCGATGGCTGGCGCCGCCAAAGCTGAGCTCGATCTCTCCGGCGAGCAGCCAGACCTGCTGGTCGAGGCGGTGCAGCATGCGCGGTCCGTCGAGCAGGACGCGTGCTCCGGGGGGCAGCGTCACGTCGACGATTTCGACAGGTGAGCCGATGCCCGACGGCGAGACATTGCGCCGCACATAGCCGCTGCCAGGGTCGAGCCAGACCGGCTGGTCGGCCAGGCGCGCGACCGGGCCGACATGGCGCTCCTCATGGAACAGCGATGACAAGGTCACGCCGAGCCCGKCGGTCAGCCGGTCCAGCAACGCCGCGGTCGGGCTCGATTCGCCCCGTTCGATTCGCGAGATCATCGCGCGGCTGACGCCGGTGCGCTCGGCAAGCACGTCGAGCGTCAGATCGCGCCGTTGGCGCGCTGACTTCAGGCGCGTCGCGAGGCGCCTGTCGATGTCTCTCTCGGGAGGATTCTCCATTTTAGTAGAGGAAATCTAATATAATGGAATGTCAAGCGCCTGCCATGCTTCAGAGAAGCAAGGCGCCTGCCACAAACCCTTGGCCCCGTGCGGCTTCACTGCTATTGCGCGCCCATGAGCACGCGCAGTTTCGACAACATCCGCAATTTCTCGATTGTGGCCCATATCGACCACGGCAAGTCGACCCTTGCCGACCGGCTGATCCAGCAGACCGGCACGGTCGCGGCCCGCGACATGAGCGAGCAGATCCTCGACTCGATGGATATCGAGAAGGAGCGCGGCATCACCATCAAGGCACAGACCGTCCGGCTCGATTATCGTGCCCAGGACGGCAAGGATTACATCCTCAACCTGATGGACACGCCCGGTCACGTCGACTTCGCTTATGAGGTCTCCCGTTCGCTGGCTGCCTGCGAAGGCTCGCTGCTGGTTGTCGACGCCTCTCAGGGGGTCGAGGCGCAGACACTCGCCAACGTCTATCAGGCGCTCGACGCGGGCCACGAGATCGTCACGGTCCTCAACAAGATCGACCTGCCGGCAGCCGAGCCCGAGCGTATCAAGCAGCAGATCGAGGACGTGATCGGCCTTGATGCCTCGGAAGCCGTGCCGATTTCGGCCAAGACCGGTCTCAACATCGAAGGCGTGCTGGAAGCGATCGTCCAGAAACTGCCGGCGCCTAAGGGCAATCTCGAAGCGCCGCTGAAGGCGCTGCTGGTCGATTCCTGGTACGACGCCTATCTCGGCGTCGTCGTGCTCGTGCGCATCATCGACGGCGTGCTCAAGAAGGGCATGACCATCCGCATGATGCGGGCGAACGCCGCCTATGGCGTCGACCGCGTCGGCGTTTTCAAGCCGAAGATGCTGGAAGTGAAGGAACTCGGCCCCGGCGAGGTCGGCTTCTTCACCGCCTCGATCAAGGAAGTCGCCGATACCGCCGTCGGCGACACCATCACCGACGATCGCAAGCCGGTCGCCGAGGCGCTGCCGGGCTTCAAGCCGGTGCAGCCGGTGGTGTTCTGCGGCATTTTCCCGGTCGATGCGGCCGATTTCGAGGTGCTCCGCTCGGCGATGTCGAAGCTGCGTCTGAACGACGCCTCGTTCTCCTACGAGATGGAGACCTCGGCAGCGCTCGGCTTCGGTTTCCGCTGCGGCTTCCTCGGACTGCTGCATCTCGAGATCATCCAGGAGCGGCTCGAGCGCGAGTTCAACCTCAACCTGATCTCGACCGCGCCGTCCGTGGTCTATCATCTCAGGCTGCGGGACGGGACGACGCTCGAGTTGCACAATCCGGCGGACATGCCGGATGTGATGAAGATCGAGGCGATCGAGGAACCCTGGATCCGCGCCACTATCTTCACGCCGGACGAATATCTCGGCTCGGTGCTGAAGCTCTGCCAGGATCGCCGCGGCCTGCAGATCGACCTGAGCTATGTCGGCTCGCGGGCCAAGGTCGTCTATGACCTGCCGCTGAACGAGGTAGTGTTCGATTTCTACGACCGTTTGAAGTCGATCTCGAAGGGCTACGCCTCCTTCGACTACGCCATCACCGACTATCGCGAGGGTGACCTCGTGCGCATGTCGATCCTGGTCAATGCCGAGCCGGTCGACGCGCTCTCGATGCTGGTCCACCGGACCCGCGCCGAGGCTCGCGGTCGCGCCATGTGCGAGAAGCTCAAGGAACTGATCCCGCCGCACATGTTCCAGATTCCGGTCCAGGCCGCGATCGGCGGCAAGATCATTGCTCGCGAGACCATCCGGGCGCTGCGCAAGGACGTGACCGCCAAGTRCTATGGCGGCGACGCCACCCGCAAGCGCAAGCTTCTGGAGAAGCAGAAGGAAGGCAAGAAGAAGATGCGGCAGTTCGGCAAGGTCGAGATCCCGCAGGAAGCCTTCATCGCTGCGCTAAAGATGGATTCCTGAGCGGAGCTCAGGTTCCGCTCTCCCTCGCTAAGGTCATCCCGGGGCTGGCTTCGTGCGCCCGGGATGACGCGAGCCCAGCCGGTCCGACTACGCCAGAACGGCCTGACGCGTCTCGGCGTCGATCAGGAAGGCTGCAACCGCTGCAACCAGCAGCAGGGCTGCGAACAGGGCGATCGCAGTGGCAAAACTCTGCGCAATCACGAGCGCCACCGCCGATGGCGCGAGCAGGCCGCCGAGCCGCGCCATGGCGCCGGCAACCCCCATGCCCGTGCCGCGGAGTTCCGTCGGATAGAGCTCGGGCGTAAAGGCGTAGAGTGCACCCCAGGTGCCGAGCAGCGCAAAGCTCATCAGCAGGATCGACGCGCCGATCACTGTTGCGCTGCCAGCGCCGACAAACAGGGCGCAGCCTGCCGCGCTGAGCAGCAGGAAGCCGATCAGGGTCGGACGCCGGCCCCATGTCTCGACGCCATAGGCGGCCAGCGCATAGCCAGGCAGCTGGGCCAGCGCGACGATGACGAGGAAGCCATAGCCACGGACGAAGCCGAACCCTTCGCCGGCGAGCTTGGCCGGCATCCAGGTGAAGACGCCGTAATAGGACACCGAGACAAGGAACCAGATTCCGAGAATCAGCAGKGTGCGCCGGCGCAGATCAGGCGCGAGCAATCCGGAAGACGTCGCGGCCGGGGGCAGGGTGATCGCCGAATCGGACGAGAGTTCCGCTTTCCCGTTGGTGCGCAGCATCTGGTTGAGCACGCGCTTGGCATCGTCCGCTCGCCCTTCCTTCAGCAGGTACAGGGGTGATTCCGGCACCCAGAAGCGCAGCCAGATGCCGATCAGCGCGGGCAGCGCCGTCGCAGCAAAAATCCAGCGCCACGCGTCAGCGATCCCGGCGATGCTTGCTGCCCAGGCGGCCAGGGCGACTGCGATCGTGCCGACCGCCCAGAAACCCTCCAGCATGACCAGCCAACGCCCGCGGTTCTTCGGCGGCAGGAATTCCGCCATCATCGCGTAATCGACGGGCAACGTGCCGCCGACTGCGATGCCGGTCAGGAAGCGTAGCGCGAGAAGGGCTGCGAAGGACGGGGCGAAGACCGAGAGCAGCCCGAATACCGCATCGCAGGCGACCGTGATCAGGAGCACGCGACGGCGGCCATAGCGATCGGCGAGGCGCCCAAACAACGCGGCGCCGATCAACATGCCGAGGAAGAACAGCGTTCCGGTCTGCAGGGCCTGTGGCACGCTGAGCCCGAAGGTCGCAGCGATGGAGGCGGCGGTGAAACCGACCGCCAGCACCTGCATGGCATCAGCCGCCCAGACGAGGCCGAAGATGCCGAGCAGCCGACGCTGGAACGGGCCGGTGCCGGCGGTGGACAGAACGCTCTCGACAGGAATGCTCATGGCGTGGCGAACTTTCTCCGAGGCGCCTTCTGGCCGTTCTGGTCTTCGTAGCGTGGTACGTTCGGGACGGGCTCGGCGCTAGATCTGGACGCCGAGACCACGCAGTGTCGCCCGCAGGTCGATCGGCTCGACGAAATGCACGGCTTGCATGCCGACATGACGCGCGCTCTCGATATTCTTGGCGCTGTCGTCGATGAAGACGCAGGAACCTGCGGTGAGGCCGTAGCGCTCCAGCAGCACGTGATAGATCGCAGGATCCGGCTTGATCAGCCGTTCATGTGCCGAGACCACGACGCCGTCGAACGAACCGAGGAAAGGAAAGCGGACAACGCTCTCGTCCCATTTCTCGCGCGAGAAATTGGTGATCGCATAGACCTTCTCGCCCCTGGCCTTCAGGTCCGTGAGGACCTCGACGCTTTCTGCGATCTCGCCGGTTACCGTCTCGTGCCAGCGCTCGTCGAAGGCCCTGATCTCACGCTCCCATTCGGGATGAGCGGAGACGCGTTCGGCGACGGCGTCGGCCCAGGATCGGCCGCGATCCTGCTCGAGGTTCCAGGCCGAGGTGCAGATGTTCTGCATGAACCAGTCCATGCGCGCTTCGTCAGGGATCAACTCTCGGTAAAGATGGCGCGGATCCCAGCGGATCAGGACGTTGCCGACATCGAAAACGACGGTGGGGCTAGTCGAAGGCATGGCCGGTCCATTCTGAATACGGGGCAGATCGCAGAAGGCTCACGTCCTTGTGTGCAGACGTGCGAGACAGAGGCAAGGCCTCTCGCGTATTCGGGACATGCGATGGTGGAGATCGGCATGAAGGCATGGTTGCCGTGGCTGGACCGGCAGGGGCGCTTCTCGGGGCTGCGCGCTGCGACATTTGCGCTCTTACTGGTGCCGGCGCTCTGGCTCGCCTTCGACGCCTGGACCGGCCAGCTCGGTTCGAAGCCCTGGACGCGGGCGGTGCATGATACCGGCACCTGGGCGCTCAGGCTGCTGCTGGTTACCCTTGCCGTCTCGCCGCTGCGCCGGCTTCTCGACTGGGGCAAGCTCATCGGCATCCGCCGCATGCTGGGCCTCTCCGTGCTGGCTTATGCGCTCGCCCATCTCGCGCTTTACTGCATCGATCTCGGTTTCGACGCCGGGCTGATCGTTTCTGAAATCGTCAAACGGTTCTATCTCGTCGTCGGCATCACGGGGCTGACCGGTCTGGTCGCACTCGGTGCAACCTCGACCGACGGCATGATCCGCAGGCTGGGTTCCGCCCGCTGGCAACTGCTGCATAACCTCGTCTATGCCATCGCTGCCCTGGGGCTGCTGCACTTTGCCCTGCAGTCGAAGATCGACGTCACCCAGCCGGCGCTGATGACCGGGCTCTTCTGCCTTCTGATGCTTTACCGGCTGCTGCCGCGATCCGGCGTGACGCTCGATACGCCCCGGCTGGTCCTGACGGCGCTTGCGGCCGGCCTTCTGACTGCGCTTTGCGAGACGGCCTGGTATGCGTTGGCGACCGGTGCCTCGGCCTGGCTGGTGTTCCAGGCCAATGCCGATGTCGTCGTCTATGGTGATCTCGAGGCCCTCAGGCCCGGGCATTGGGTCGCGCTGGCCGGGCTTCTCGTCGCCTTCGCCCATTACTGGCGTGCGCCTGCGGCGCGGCAGGTCGAGCGGCGTGCGCGTCGCAGGGAAGGGCTTTCCGCGCAAACGGGTGCCTAAGAGCAAATCATTCCAAACTGATGGTTGGCAGCCCGCGGGCGAGGCTCTAACCCTATGGCATGCCTGACGATCCGAACGCCCAACCCACCGCCGACGTAGCCGCAGCCGATGTTGCCGCGACGGGGGATGGGGCGGTCGATGAGGGGCTGTCTTCGCCATTCGTGCCTCTGCGCCAGCCGATCTTCCGGGCTGTGTGGTTCGCGAGCCTTGCCTCCAATTTCGGCGGGATGATCCAGTCGGTCGGCGCAGCCTGGCTGATGACCTCGATCGCCAGTTCTGCCGACATGGTTGCGCTGGTGCAGGCCTCGACGACCTTGCCGATCATGATGTTCTCGCTGGCGGCGGGGGCGATCTCCGACAATTTCGACCGGCGCAAGATCATGCTGACGGCGCAGGGCTTCATGTTCACGGTCTCCGTGGCTCTCGCCGTCTCGGCCTGGTTCGGCGTAATCACCCCGTGGCTGCTGCTCGGCCTGACTTTCCTGATTGGCTGCGGCACGGCCTTGAACGGGCCCGCCTGGCAATCCTCGGTCGGCGAGATGGTGCCGCGTCGCGATCTGCCGGCCGCGATCACACTGAACAGCGTCGGTTTCAACATTGCCCGCAGCGTCGGGCCGGCGCTGGGCGGCTTCATCGTTGCGGCGGCGGGCGTCGTCGCCTCCTTCACGGTGAATGCACTGAGCTATATCGGGCTCGTCACCGTACTCGCGCGCTGGAACCCTCCAAAGATCGAGCGCGTGCTGCCACGCGAGACGCTCGGCATCGCGATGAGCGCCGGCATCCGCTATGTCGCGATGTCGCCAAATATCCGCTCGGTGCTGCTGCGTGGTGCGGCCTTCGGATTCGGCGCCATTGCGGTTCAGGCGCTGCTGCCGCTGGTGGCGCGCGATCTCGTCAAGGGCGGGCCTTTGACCTTCGGCCTGCTGCTCGGTGCTTTCGGTGCGGGAGCGGTCGGGGGAGCCCTTCTGAGCGCGCGGGTACGTCGCGCGCTCACGACAGAGACGCTGGTGCGCGCCTCCTTTGCCGCCTTCTCGGCTGCGGTCATCCTGGCGGGGCTGAGCGTCTATACCGTGACGACCATGGCGGCCCTGCTCATCGCCGGAGCGAGCTGGGTCCTTGCACTCTCGACCTTCAACGCGACCGTGCAGCTTTCGGCGCCGCGCTGGGTCGTCGGCCGGGCGCTTGCGCTCTACCAGATGGCGACCTTCGGTGGGATGGCGCTCGGCAGCTGGGTCTGGGGTTACATCGCCCTGCATTTCGGCACCGACCGTGCCCTGTACTGTGCGGGTGCTGTTCTGCTTGTCGGAGCCGCACTGGGCCTGCGCTATGCGCTGCCGCCGCTCGAGCAGCTCAATCTCGACCCGCTCAGCCGCTGGCAGGTTCCGAAAGTGGCCGTCGACATCGAGCCACGCAGCGGCCCGATCATCGTCACCATCGAGTATATCATTCGCGAGGAGGACATCGTCCCCTTCCTGAATGTGATGGCCGAGCGCCGCCGCATCCGCCGCCGCGACGGTGCCAGGCACTGGGCCTTGCTGCGCGACCTGACCGATCCGCAGCTCTGGATCGAGCGCTATGACAGCCCGACCTGGGTCGAATATATCCGCCAGAACCAGCGCGTCACCCAGGCAGATGCCATGATCGGTGACAGGGTAAGGGCCCTGCATCAGGGGCCCAACCCGCCCGTGGTGCACCGCGTCATCGAACGACAGACCGGCTCGCTGCCCTTCGCCCAGCCACAGCCCGTGCCGGATGCGGCGACGCCTGCGACCGATCCCAGGATCGGCTAGGGCACGGGGTTCGCCTGTCCTTACAGCCAGCCGAAACGCTTGAAGCGCATGTAGAGCGCGGTGCAGAACGCCGCGATGAGCCCGAGCACGACGAAATAGCCGTACTGGGTCTTGAGTTCCGGCATGTGCTCGAAGTTCATGCCATAGATCCCGGCAACCGCGGTCGGGACCGCGAGGATGGCTGCCCAGGCCGCGAGCTGCCTGGTGATGACGCCCTGGCGCTGCTGTTCCAGCAGATGACTCGCCTCGAAGACGGAGGTCAGGATGTCGCGGAGGCTCCCGACCATGGCTTCGGCACGCCGCGCATGGTCCCAGACGTCATTGAAATAGGGCTTCGCCTCGGCATCGATGCAGGGCAGATCGAGATGCACCAGCTTGCGGCAGAGCTCGGACATCGGTCCGAGCACCCGCTGGAAGCGGATGAGCTGGCGGCGCAGTCCGAAGATGCGTGGCACGTCGACGCGGCCGAACTCGCTGGCGAGCATCTCCCGCTCCATCTCCAGGACGTCCTCCTCGATCGTCTCCACAATCGGGAAATAGCCGTCGACGATGAAGTCCAGCACGCCGTGCAGGACATAATCGACGCCGTAGCGCATCTGGGCGGTCGCGGCCTCGAGTTGGCTGCGCAGCTCCGTATGGGCCCGTGCGGAGCCGTGGCGAACCGTGATGATGTGGTGCTTGCCGACGAAGATCGCCGTCTCGCCATACGCGATCTGGTCATCCTCGAGATGCGCCGTGCGCGCCACGATGAAGAGTTGGTCGCCATAGATGTCGACCTTGGGCATCTGATGCGCCTTGAGCGCATCCTCGACCGCAAGTGGATGCAGGCCGTAGCTGCTCTGGAGCGTGCGCAACTCCTCTTCGGAGGGTTCCAGCAGGCCGATCCAGACGAAATCGGATTGGTCCTGGGCACAGGTCGAAGGCTGGTCGAGCGCAACGGTCCCGACACGCTTCCCATCGACATAGTGACAGGCGGCAATGACACTCACGGCAGGCACGCTCCTGGCATCTCGGGGCCGGTCGAAAACACCCGGTCACCCCATAGCGGCGCTTGCAGGCTAGCACGGCAGCGCCGGAAAAGCCGCGGCGCCACATGGCAGGCCGCGATGGACAGCGCCTTCAGTCGGAACTGCTGGGATCCCAGTTCTCGACGGGCCTTCCGATCAGCCGAACACCCACAGACCCGCCAAACCCGCTGCGCCGACGATGATGCGCCACCAGGCGAAGAGCGCGAAGCCACGGCGCGAGACGTAGTCGAGGAAGGTCTTGACCACGAGGAGCGCCGCGAAGAAGGCCGCGACGAAGCCGACCACGATCAGCATCGTGTCGTCGAAGGTCAGGGTCTTGTAATTCTTAAGGAGGTCATAGGCGAAGGCGCCCGCCATGGTCGGCATGGCGAGGAAGAACGAGAACTCCGCCGCCGCGCGTTTGCTCGCGCCGAGCAGCATGGCGCCGACAATCGTCGAACCCGAACGGGAGACGCCCGGAATCATCGCCAGGCACTGGATGAAGCCGATCTTGAGATACATCGGCAGCGGGAAGGTGGTGGCGTCGGTGTGCTTCACCTCCAGCTCGAGCTCGTCGACGACGAGCAGCACGAGCCCGCCCGCGATCAGGGCGCAGCAGACCAGGAACGGGTTGAACAGCACGCCCTTGATGAAGCCATGCAGCAAGGCGCCGATCACCGCTGCCGGCAGGAAGGCGACGAGCACGCCGATCACGAAGCGCCGTGCCGCCGGATCGGTCCGCAGCCGCAGCGCGATGTCGAGTAGCCGCCGGAAATAGACCAGCAGGATGGCAAGGATCGCGCCGAGCTGGATCAGGACCTCGAAGGTCTTGCCGTTCGATTCAAAGCCGAGAAAGTGACCGAGCAGCAGGAGATGGCCAGTGGAGGAGACCGGCAGGAACTCGGTCAGACCCTCGACGATGCCGAGCACGATCGCTTCGAACAGGTTTTGCATGGCTGTTTCCCAGGAAGCCTCAGATCGCCGCCGCGGCAGAGGTAAACCGTACCCCTCTATGGAACCAAGCTCTTTGCCAATTGGTTACCACTTCGCCAAGCCAATGCCGTGGATTCGTGGCTTCCCATGGGCAGCGGGTTGTGAGGGGGCGTAGCCGAGACTATAGCAAATGTGCGGCGCATAGCCCGATGCCTCCCCCCTTCGACAGCCCTGCTTCGGCCGCATCCATCTGTTTCAAGAGTGCAATGGCGTCCCTTCATCATTATCCGTTATGCCCGCATTCGCGCTTCATCCGGCTCGTCCTTGGCGAGTTCGGGCAGGAGGCGGAGCTGATCGAGGAGCGTGTCTGGGAGCGCCGGCGCGAGTTTCTGGAACTCAACACAGCTGGCACGACACCGGTTTTTCGCGAGGAGAACGGCTTTGCCGTCCCGGGCGCCGGACCGATCTCGGAGTATCTCGACGAGACCCGCGGGCTGGCGCTGGGCCCCCGGCGCCTGTTGCCKGAGGGGATGGCAGAGCGCGTCGAGGTTCGTCGCCTGCTCGACTGGTTCAACCTCAAATTCGATAGCGAGATCACCAACCCGCTGGTGCTCGAGAAGGTCATGAAGCGCTTCATGAGCCGGGATGAGGGCGGTGGCCCGCCGGAAATGAGCGCCATCCGCGCCGCCCGCGCCAATGTGCGCTATCATTTGCGCTATATCGCCTGGCTGACGGCCAAACGGAACTGGCTCGCAGGCAGTGCGCTGAGCTATGCCGATCTCGCCGCGGCCGCGCATCTCTCTTGCGTCGACTATCTCGGCGATGTGCCCTGGGAAGAGGACGAGGCCGCGCGCGCATGGTACGCGAGGATCAAATCCCGGCCGAGCTTCCGGCCGCTGTTGAGCGACCGGGTGCCGGGCATGGCGCCGAGCGCCCATTACGACAATCTGGACTTCTGAACGGCGAGAAGCTCAAGCGCGCGGTGCTGGAGCGCGCGAGCGCCGAAGGCTTCGTGGTCGCTCGCATCGCCTCCGCCAGTGCGATCCCCGAGGCGCCCGAACGGCTGAGCGCCTGGCTGGCGGCCGGACACCATGGCGATATGGATTGGCTGACCGAGCGCAGGGACGAACGCGCTGATCCGCGCCGGCTCTGGAGCGAGGTGCGCAGCGTCGTGATGCTCGGTGTGAGCTATGCGGGCGAGGGCGATCCGCTCGCCATCCTCGGTCAACCCGACAAGGCTGCGATTTCGCTCTATGCCCGCAGGCGCGACTATCACGATGTCATCAAGGGCCGGCTGAAGAGCGTCGCCGGGTTGCTGGCGGCTCGCGGCGGCGCAGATGTGAAGGTCTTCGTCGATACCGCGCCGGTGATGGAGAAGCCGCTGGCGCAGGCCGCGGGGCTTGGTTGGCAGGGCAAGCATACCGTACTGGTCTCGCGCGAACACGGCTCCTGGCTCTTTCTCGGCGCGATCTACACAACGGCCGAACTACCGGTCGATGGGCCGGAGCGCGACCATTGCGGTTCCTGCCGGCGTTGTCTCGATATCTGTCCGACCGACGCCTTCCCCGCGCCCTATCAGCTCGATGCGCGCCGCTGCATCGCCTATCTCACCATCGAGCATCAGGGCCATATCGACGCCGCCTTGCGGCCCGGCATCGGCAACCGCGTCTTCGGTTGCGATGATTGCCTGGCCGTATGTCCCTGGAACAAGTTCGCCGAGGCGGCGCACGAGACCCGGCTTGCGCTGAAGGACGAGCTTGAGGCATTGCCCCTGGCCGATCTCGCGGCGCTCGACGACCCATCCTTCCGCCAGCTCTTTGCCGGCACGCCGGTCAAGCGCACCGGCCGCGATCGCTTCATCCGCAATGTGCTGATCGCCATCGGCAATAGCGGCCGGCCGGATCTTGCCGCGAGCGCCGAGCGGCTGATTGCGGACGCTTCGCCGCTGGTGCGCGCCATGGCCGCCTGGGCCTTGATCAGGCTCGCGCCCGAGCGCGCGCGCGGCCTTGCCGAAGCCGCGCTGTCTGGCGAAGCAGATCCTGACGTCCGCCAGGAATGGCTTGCCTTTCTCTCCGCCCCGGAACCCGTCGCATGAAGCTTGTCATTCTTGGTCTCGGCTACTCCGCCGGGTTTTTCGCGCGTGCAGCGCAAGCGGAGGGCTGGGAGGTCACCGGTACGGTCCGATCGGCCGAGAAGGCGGGGCGTCTTAGTCGCGAGGGCTTGCATACGCTGGTCTATGACGGTTTTGCGGTATCGCGCCCCTTGGCCCAGGCCGTTGCCGAGGCTGACGCGGTCCTCGTCTCGGTCCAGCCCGATGACGAGGGCGATCCGGTTCTGAACGGACTCGGCGAGGCGCTGGCTGCTGCGCCGAACCTGCGCTGGATCGGCTATCTCTCGACCATTGGAGTTTACGGCGACCACGGCGGTGCCTGGATCGATGAAGGGGCCGAATGCCGGCCGACGAGCCGACGCTCGAAGCAGCGCCTCGAAATCGACGAAGCCTGGCTTGCCCTGGGCGAGCGCAGTGGCAAGCCGGTGCAGATATTCCGGCTCTCCGGCATTTACGGTCCCGGGCGCAATGCCATCACCAAGCTCCGCGCCGGCACCGCCAACCGCCTGATCAAGCCTGGCCAGGTCTTCAATCGCATCCATGTCGACGATATCGCCGGCATCCTGCTGGCTTCGCTGGCCAGGCCGCGAGCGGGCGCGGTCTACAACGTCACCGACAACGAGCCGGCCCCGCCACAGGACGTGATCACGCTTGCCGCCGAACTGACGGGTCTGACTCCGCCCCCCGAAGTGCCGTTCGATCCGGCAAAGCTCTCGCCCATGGCTGCGAGCTTCTACGGGGAGAACAAGCGGGTCTCGAACGCCCTGGTGACGCGCGAACTGCGCTATGAGCTGCGCTACCCCACTTACAGGGAGGCGCTGCGGGCGCTGGCGTCAGCAGGCGAGTGAGCGTTGCTCAAGCCGCGTAGCGCTGCCCTTCGTCGCCGAGATAGTCGAGATAGCGCCTGTCGATCGCCGAGACCGGCACGATGACCAGCACATCGGTGGTGCCGAACTGCTTGTCGACGACCGCACCGGAGCCGAAGCGGGCGCCGAGCCGGAGGTAGCCCTTGATCAGCGGCGGCAGCAGCTTCAGCGCCGCCTTGGCATCGACCTCTTCGATCGGCAGCCGGTCCATCGCAATATGACGCTCCGGGCGCGCCGTGGCGGACCACTCGCCCTCGGCGCGGGCATGGTGATGCAGGAAGCTCAATGGCAGCGCCAGCGCATCCGGGTCGGTGCCGTCAAAACTCGCGCAGCCGAACATCGCATCGATGCGATGGTGCCGGACATAGGCCCAGATGCCGTGCCAGAGCAGTTCCACCGTCTTCTTGGTGCGATAGGGCTTGAGCACGCAGGAGCGGCCGAGTTCGAGGAAGCGCAGGCCGCGGTGGCGTTCGATCATTCCAGAAAGATCGAATTCCGATTGGGAGTAGAAGCCGCCAAGCCGCAGAGCCGACCCTTCGCGCATCAAGCGATAGGTGCCGACGACCTTCGGTTTCAGACCGCCGAACCGGCCGCGCGCCGCATGGTCGATGACGAGGAGATGGTCGCACGCCGCGTCATAGCGATCCGCATCGCGGCGGAACATGCGGGCGACGACATCCGGCTTTGCGGACATCTCCTGGTAGAACACCCGATAGCGCAGTCGCTGCGCGCGCCAGATCTCGCGCGGGCCGCGCGCCAGCCGCACTTCCAGAGAGCCGGAGCGGCCGAGCGTTTCGCCCAGGTGATCCTGCTTCCGACTGAGGCGGCGCATGGTGTCGCCGGTGATCAGCATGAGTGGGGAGAAGCGCGACAAGAGAGGGTGGCCCGCTGGCAGCTGATTTGCCGGCTGTCGTAGGCCGCGCAACATGTCGAAGGCCATTGTCCGTCTCGTCCCTGTGCCGTCGAATCTGCAGTTCGCCAGGCTAGTACCGATGTTCCTACGGGATCGCGACAGAACTGCGTCAGAGTTGTGACTGTCCGTCAAGCGCGGAGTGTGACGCGCGGCGTTCCGGTGACACGCGCGATCCAGGCGCGAAGCGCCTCTCGGGCCAGTGGTTTAGCCAGGCAATCATTCATTCCGGCGGCCAGCGCGGCTTGCCGATCCTCCTCGGCGACATTGGCGGTGACCGCGACAATGGGTAGCAAATTTGGCCGCCCGAGCGAGGCCTCCAGGGCGCGAATCCGACGAGCGGCTTCCAATCCGTCAAGCTCAGGCATCCGGATGTCGAGCAGAATGAGATCGAAGGGCGCGCGCTTGCCCGTGAGCCCGGCCTCGATGAGAGCGACCGCTTCACGCCCGTCCCGAGCCCAGACGGCCGTGCAGCCGAGGCGTTCAAGGGTCCGTGTCACGAGCAGACCGTTGATATCGTTATCCTCCGCGATCAACACCGTCAGTTGAGGCGGACCGGGGTCCTTGGCCTGGATCGGGGTCACCCCCCGGGGCGGCAGAGTCTCCTGCCGCGGCCGGGCAGGCGGTGCAAGCCGCTCATAGAGCGAGCGGGCGCGGACCGGCTTGACGAGAAAGCCGGTGAACCCGCCAGCGAGCGGTGAACCGAATTGGCGGCGCTCAAAGGGAGACATCAGGATCAGGCACTCGCCGACACCGGCCTGCCGGGCGGCAGCAGCGACGGCGCGCGCTTCATCGACCCCGATGGCCTGGTCGATCAGGGCGGCATCGAAGCGCCGCGCGCCCGCGAGCAGCGCGAGCGCTTCTGTCACATTCCGGGCGCGCATGATCGATGCGCCGGCGATCTCCATGGTCTCAGCGAGATAGTCCGGTCCGAACGGCGCGGCAGATGCGATCAAGATCAGCTTGCCGCGCCACTCCGGCAGTACCGTAACCCGCACCCCCGCGCCGCCCTCCGGAAGCGGCARTGTAACGCGGAAGATCGCGCCCGATCCCGGCGCATTTTCTGCCGTGACCGAGCCACCCATCAAGGTCACGAGCCGGCGCACGATCGCGAGCCCGAGACCGGTGCCGTCATGACGACGGGCCGCAGAGCTGTCGGCCTGTTCGAATTCCTCGAAGATCGCCTGCAATCGCCCTGGCGGAACGCCTGGACCGGTATCGGAAACGCTGATGGCGATGGCGTCGCCCGCGCGGGCGACGCGAATGCCGACACCGCCGCTCTCGGTGAACTTGATCGCATTGCCGACGAGGTTGAGCAGGATCTGGCGCAGCCGGTCGCGGTCTCCGATCCAGTGCGAGGCGAGATCCGGTGCGAGGAAGGTCGCAATCTCGAGCCCCTTGGCCTGGGCTCGTGGCGCCATCAATTCGCTGACCGTCTCGACCAACTGGCCGAGATCGAAGCGCTCTTCGGCGAGTTCGAGTCTGCCCGCTTCGACCTTGGCGAAGTCGAGAATGTCGTCGACGAGGCCGAGCAGGGCTTCGCCCGACGTCCTGAGTGCCCGGACATAGGTGGTCTGCTCAGGGTCGAGCCTGGTGTCGTTCAGGAGGTCGGCCATGCCGAGAATCCCGTTGAGCGGCGTCCGGAACTCGTGGCTGACGGTTGCAAGGAACCGCGACTTTGCCTCGTTGGCGCTCTCGGCGCGGCTGCGCGCCTCTTCCAGCGCCTGCTCGCCGGCGATCCGGGCGGAGATATCGCGGCCGACACGCTGCAGCACGGTCTTGCCGAGGGCGACCGGCAYGATGGTCTCGACCCAGGAGATCCAGCGCTCGCCTCCCTCGGGCGAAGCGATGCATTCGTCGAAGATCCGCGTGCCGTCGGTCAGTGCCTGCGCAGGTCGGCTCTCGATGACGCGCGGTGCCGTGCGGCTGCCGATGATCTCGGCCTCGGTCGCTCCGAGAAGCGCCGCATAGGCGGCATTGGCGTAGACGATGCTGCTTTCGTTCCGGCGGACGATCAGATCGCCCTKGGCCTCGATCAGGCTGCGATAGCGCTCTTCGCTATCTGCTAACGCCCAGAGACGATCGGTCAGCTTCTCCAGATCCTGGGTCATGTCCAGCGCTTGCTCCACGACGCGGTTGCGTGCGCGTAGCTGCATCACGGCGGCGACGCCGGCCAGAACGGTCAGCAGGCTGGCGAGAACAGCCCAGACCACTGGGAAAGATGGAAGCTCCATGATGCCAGCCTAGTATTCGTCCCCTTGAGAAAGCGTTCGCGCGCGAACGCTGCTTTCGCGATCGTTTGAATGAATTTGTTAACCTGGCGGCACGGATGCCGCACGCTCCGACATCAGGCGGCCTGCGCCACCTGATCGATGCGTGAACGGTAGGATAGCGCCTCCGCGAGATGGACCCGGCCGATCTTCATCTCGCCGTCGAGATCGGCAAGTGTGCGCGCGACTTTCAGAACACGATGGTAGCCGCGCGCTGTCAGCCTCAGGGCCTCGGCGGCGTCGCGCAGGAGCGAAATGCCGGCATTGTCCGGCCGGGCGATCTGGTCGAGCACGGGCGCCGGGCACGCGGCGTTGGTCGCGATCTCGGAGAGGCCGAGCGCCTCGAAGCGCGCCGTCTGCACCTGGCGCGCCACGGCGACCCGGGCCGCGACCTCCGCCGAGCCTTCGCTGTCGGCCGGCAGAAACAGGTCCGTTGCGGTTACGGCCGGCACATCGATGACGATGTCGATGCGGTCGAGCATCGGACCTGAGATCCGGGTCTGATACTGGGCCATGCAACGCTCGTTCGGCTGCCGCCGGCAGGCATAGCCCGGTTCGGTTGCCTTGCCGCATCGGCACGGGTTCATTGCGGCGACAAGCTGGAATCGCGCGGGGTAGATGGCGCGGTGGTTGGCGCGCGAGATCAGCACCTCGCCGGTCTCCATCGGCTGGCGCAGCGCGTCGAGGGCCTGAGCCTGGAACTCCGGCAATTCATCGAGGAAAAGCACGCCGTGATGGGCGAGCGAAACCTCGCCGGGCTTGGCCTGCAGGCCGCCACCGACGAGTGCCGCCATCGAGGCCGAGTGATGCGGCGCGCGAAAGGGGCGGCGATCGGTCAGCGCTCCCTCGGCGAGATGCCCGGCGACGGAATGCACCATCGAGACCTCGAGCAGTTCGCGCGGCGAAAGCGGCGGCAGGATCGAGGGCAGGCGGCTCGCCAGCATCGACTTGCCGGCACCGGGAGGCCCGTTCATCAGGAGATTATGGCCGCCGGCGGCGGCGATCTCCAGCACGCGGCGCGCGCTTTCCTGGCCGCGAATATCGGCGAGATCGGGCAGGGGCCCGGATTGCCGGGCCACGGACGGCACTGGCCGGGCCATCACCTGCGTACCCTTGAAATGGTTCGCGAGCTGGATCAGCGAGCGCGGATTAAGGATATCGACATCGGCGGCAGCCCAGGCGGCCTCCGGGCCGCAGGCGGCGGGGCAGATAAGCCCTTGTCCGCGGGCATAGGCGGCCATCGCTGCTGGCAGGACGCCTGCGACGGAGGTGATGGAGCCGTCGAGCGCAAGTTMGCCGAGGACTGTATAGCCGGCGAGCGCATCGGCAGGGATCGCGCCGATGGCGGCCATGACCGCTAGTGCGATCGGGAGATCGTAATGGCTGCTTTTGACCTTTTCGCAATCCGGTATGCGAAGAGCCATAACTAACTGCTCCAGCCTCTCGTTGGATCTCTCAGCAGTTAGGGGTGTGCGCGGGCTGGCACGGCGCGCCCTCAATAGCGCCGTAGCCGTGCCAGCCCGTGTGCAGCCCGGATCCAGTGGATCTTAGATTCTTCATTCGTACCCCTACGCGCGCGGAGAGTTAGAGATCTCCCGGCATCTTGGGTGTGGTCTAGGCTCAAAGTTTGGATCCTCCCTGCCTCGACGCGAGATCGACCTCGCAGTTGGGCTCGCAGGTTTCGGGCGGCCGTGCCGCTATCCAGGTAACGATCGCGCGCTTTGACATCGCTCCCCGCCCGAGCCGACCGTGCGCGTCAAAGCAATGAACGTCAGTTGGTTAATCCGCTCCGTTGGCTTCAGTMGCTTCTGGTTTCACCAGCTCAAGGAAATTTACACCGAGTGCATTTGCTAGTTCGGATAACGTGCCAATCGTGGGATTTCGCATCCCATTTTCTAGCCCGCTAAGGTATTGCTGACTAAAGCCGGAGAGCCGCTCAACGTCCTCTTGAGTGAGCCCTTTCTCGCGGCGGATACGGGCGAAATTTCGTCCCACCGTTTTGCGCATGTCCATGCACGCGACAATCGGGATTTCCGTCCTTCGAGTTTATCTACTATAGTATGTTAATTGGCTTCTTTTAGTTTAACGAGAAAGCAATGCAGTGAAGGTTTTCGTTCGAAAGGCACCCAGATTCCCGGACCTCAGCCTCGAAGTCGGGATAGCGCGCGTTCCAGGCTACCGGCATCTTTTCGATCTGACAGTTAGGGCGTGGGGAGATGTTCGCATTCGCGACGCCTGGCAATCGGAGTTCGACCGGTGGTGTGCGATTCACGGCCAATGTCCCGTGTTCGTTCGCGGAAATGTTCGGACGGAGCGCACTCAAGCCAAAGTCGTGTTGGCTGGCGACCTTCCAGTCGTCGACTTTGTTACACAATGGGTGGGGCTCGAAGCACTCGAAATCGGGGGCGAACGGGAATCTAGGATCTCACAACTCGAGACGCAGATCGCGATCCTGAGAAAGCAGAATGCTGAGCTAACTCGCTTCGTGAGCCGGACGCAGCCACCTCGATCCGTAAGTGGCGGAGGCTGACATGAGGCGGCCTATCAATTTTGCGCGTGGGCGTATGGAAGTTGAATTACTGATTTCGCCACCTGCCCTCTCGTTCCCCGCAAAGCTGGAATGTGATCATGCGCGCGCCACGCAGCCTTGAGGAGTGGCGACGCTTACGCTTTCCGAGCCTTGGAGATTTTTTGCGGGTAGCCGATCGTTGGCGACTGTCGGAGGATGATCAGGTTCGCATTCTTCGGTGCAGTTCCGTTGAGCAGTTGCGACGCTGGCTCGCGATCAATCAGACCAATGAGGCGTTGGTTATGAGCAGCGATACAGGGGAACGGATTGCTGCCGTCGTCGGAGCGGCCGAGGCTGCAGGATATCTTTACACCTCCGAGGACGAACCACTCTGGCTCCGTGGTCCAATCACGGGACAACCGTATCAAGGCCAGACGCCCTTGAACATCATGAAGGAGGGTTCCGTCGAGGACATCATGAACGTCCGTCGGTATCTCATGGGCCTCACCCAGGGCGGCCCTGGCCCAAATGACGTCGATCGGGATTTCACTCCCTACACCGACGATAACTTGAAGTGGGAGTGACGGGTTCCGATGTGGGAAATCCAGGCAATCTGCTTCGATGCGTTTGGGACGCTTGTTGAAATAGGAGACAAGCGTCGTCCATTCCGAAAGCTGATGAACGAAAAGGGGACGGATCACCGTGCTGTCGATGCTCTAACCCGCCCGTTGAGCCTTAGAGAGGTTGCCAAAGAACT
>NZ_JBFTLD010000007.1:0-64976 GCF_056396265.1 Allobosea sp. 05T422_2
GGCTTGCCCCGGCCTCCGCGCCCTCGTTGATCGATTGTGGCTTCAAGGCGTGATGCCCGGCCCAGGGCCGGACATCACGAGGGCGCCGTCTTCAGGCGCCAAAGCCGGTCAGGAAGCCGTCGAGGCAGCCGCCGATCGCCTCGATCGCATAGCCCCCTTCCTGCACCACCAGGGTCGGCAATCCCATGGCCTTCACCTGCCGCCCGATCGTTCCGAAATCGCAAGCCTCGAGCTTGAGCACACCGATCGGGTCGTCCTTGTGCGCGTCATAGCCGAGCGCGATGACCAGCGCCTCGGCGCCGAAGTCACGGATGGCCTTGCCGGCACGATCGACGGCGGCTTCCATTTCGGCGCCGCCCGCGCCATGGGCGAGCGGCAGGTTGATATTGAAGCCCTCGCCCGCACCGTTGCCGCGCTCGTCCGCATACCCGGTGAAGAAGGGATAATAGTTCACCGGGTCGGCATGGACCGAGATCGTCAGCACATCCGAGCGGCGGTAGAAGATCTGCTGCGTGCCGTCGCCATGATGCGCATCGACATCAAGGATCGCGACCTTGCCGAACTTGGAGCGCAGGCGCTGGGCCGCAACCGCCGTATTGTTGATGTAGCAGAAACCGGTGGCGCGATCGGCACGGGCATGGTGGCCGGACGGGCGGCAAAGCGCATAGACCGCGTGCTCGCCGGCCAGGATGGCGTCAGCACCTGAGACCGCCGTCTCGGCCGAGCGCAGTGTCGAGGTCCAGCAGTGCTCGCCGACCGGCACGGAGAGATCGCCGAGGAACCAGCCGAGCTGGCCCATCAGGCCGGTTGGCCGACAAGGCGAACGCATGTCCTCATCGACCCTGCCGCTCCAATAGGGGAAAGTGTTGGGCCACGCTTCGGGGCCACGCTCTGGCAGTTGGACCCAGCGCTCCCACAGCGTCTCGAGGAAGCGGACGAATTCCTCGCTGTGCACGGCCAGGATCGGGTCGACGCCGTGAGCGCCGGGGCGCTCCGGCGTGATGCCATGGCGGGCGAGCGCGCCCAGCAATTGCTCCGTGCGTTCCGGCAGATCCTTCGGCGCGACAACGCGGCCGAAGCGCATGTATTGCTGCGGATCGTGAAGCGACTGGTCCGGGTGATAGAAGGCGCGCATGCGGAAACGGTCCTCGGATTGTTGATCTGCACCATCCCCTCGACGGTGCGCGAGCTTGCAATGACATGCTTAGCAAGCGCCGGGCGCGTGGTCAGGCCGCAGCCACGCCGCCCCGGTCTGCATCCATGGCGGGTTCGGCCGGCTGCAAGCCTGACTGCTGGCTCAGCCACGGCACCCGATGCGCCGGGACCGGACGGGAATAGCGATAGCCTTGCGCGAAGCTGCAGCCGCACTGGCGCAGGAAGGCCTCCTGCTTCCGTGTCTCGACGCCCTCCGCGATCAGATCCAGCTTCAGGTCGGCCGCGAGGTTGATGATCGCGCGCACGATGGCAGCATCCTCCCCACCCTCGTCGAGATGGCGGACAAATCCGCGATCAATCTTGATGACATCGACGGGGAAGCGCCTGAGATGGGTCAGCGACGCATAGCCGGTGCCGAAATCGTCCAGCGCGACGGAGACCCCGCGCTGGCGAAGCGTCTTCAGCGCGCGCTCGGCATCCCCGGCCGCGCGGGCCAGGAGCACCGTCTCGGTGACTTCGACGCCAAAGCAGGATGTCGGGACGCCCGCCTCTGCCAGCTGGGCCAGCAGCTTCTCCGAAAACTGCGGATCGCGGAACACCGCTGGCGCGAGATTGACCCAGACCCGCGGGACCGTKATCCCCGTTGCCAGCCAGTTGCTCAGATCGGCAATCGCCTTGCGCAGGATGACATCGCCGATCGCAGAAGCGGTCTCCGGATCTTCCAACCCATGGACGAACGCGGCTGCCGGTACGATCCCGCGTTCCGGATGGCGCCAACGTGCCAGCGCCTCAAGGCCATCGATGGCGCCAGTGACCAGTGAAACCTGCGGCTGATAGAAGGGCAGGATGCGGTCCTGCGCCAACGCCTCGGCCAATTCGCGGCAAATGGCGACGCGCGCGTTCATCGCCTCGCGCATGCCGCTGTCATAGACCACCGCCATGTTCCGGCCCAAGGCCTTGGCGCGATAGAGCGCGAGATCGGCATCCTTCATCAGCTCGATCGGAGCGCTATCATGCTGTGGCGCAAGCGCGATGCCGAGACTGGCGCGAGAGGAAATCGCGTGTCCGAGATGGCTGAGCGGGCCACGCAGCGCCGTCAGCAGCCGTTCCGCCTTGGCCTGAGCCTCGGGCACGTCCATCGTCTCGGTCGAGAGCACCACGAATTCGTCGCCGCCCAGTCGCGCGACGAGATCTCCGGGGGCCGTATGGCGCAGGAGGCGCGCGGCCGCTTCGTTCAGCAGGGCATCTCCGGCATCGTGCCCAAGCGTGTCGTTGACCGATTTGAAGTCGTCGAGATCGACCAGGAACAGGCTCACGGTCTCGCCATCGCCGAGATCCGCCAGGGCTTCCTGCAGACGCTCCTGGAAGAGCAGGCGGTTCGGCAGGCCCGTCAGAGCGTCATGCGTCGCCTGCCAGCGAACATGCGCTTCGGCGGCCTTGCGCTCGGTGATGTCGACAATGCCGGCGACGATCGTCGAGGACTGGCCCATCGACAAAGAGGTCGCGGTGATCAATGCGTCGCGGCTCGTGCCGGATCCGTCACGGATCTCGGCCTCGAACTCGCCGACATGCGCGCCGCGAAGCAATTGCCGGGTCAGGCTGCGCCGGCTTTCAGCATCGACGAAGACATCCGGCACAGCCACCTCGCGCAGATCGCCTCCCGCTCCCTTGCCGAAGAAGCGCAGCGCCGCGTCATTGGCCCGCACGAAGCGCCCATCCGCCACCGATGCGACGACGAGCGGGATCGGCACGGCCATGAAGAGGCGCTCGATCATGGCGCGGCTCTCGTCGAGCTCCTCCTTTGCAGCCCGCTCTGATTGGGTCGCAGTCCATTCCAGCCGCCTCAGGCGGTTGGCGTGGATCACGACCAGGCCGAGCGCGAAGTTCAGCATCGCCAGCACGAGCACCAGCCCGACGAAGGTGCTGGGATAGGGGCCCGAACCGAGATAGCCGAGCAGCATGAGCAGGCTGGTGCAGACGCCGAGGATGAAGGTCCAGCGGAAGGATATCGGCGCCACCAGATAGAAGATGGAGGGCAGCAGCAACACGACGAAAAGCGCCAGATCGCTGCGCGAGCTGACCAGGAAGGCGACCGCCACGGCGCAGCCGACCTCCCACAGGACGGTCACGGCCTCGGCCTGCTTGAAGCGGGTAGCCCTGCGGATCAGGATCGCACAGAGAACCGACACCGCCACGACGGAGAGGCGTGCTGACACCGCGACGAGGAAATGCGGCGTCCCGAAGAAGCGCCAGTCGCTGACGAGGAAGAACGTGTTCAGCAGCGCCGAGATCAGGAAGATCAGTCGGCACTGCCGGAGGGTCTCCGGCAACCGGGCCGCCTGGAAGATCTCCTCCCGGTCGGAATCGCGGAATTCTCCACCAAATCGGAACAAACTGTCGCGTTGCATGCCGCATCGTTACGATGCGAAGGTCAAAACCGCGTTAAGGCAGCCGGAACTTGTTGCAGCGCAATGCGTCAATCGGGCGTGGCAAGCCCGGCTCGCGGCGCAATCAGAGCGGCGAATTCGCGTGCCAGTTCCGGGATGTCGAAGCGCCCGGGGCGGTACCAGTCGGTGGAGCCGTTGAGGGCGCCGAGCAGGAAGAGGCGCAGCGCCTCCGGCGAACGCTCTGCGGCGATCACATCGGCGGCCTGAAGCTCGGCGATCAGGAGACGCCAGACGTCCTCATAAGCGCGGCGAACCCTGCGCACGCTGTCCGGCACCGACATCGCGCCGAAGGCAAAGGCCTTGATGCTCGCCGAGGTGTAATCGCCATGGCCATGCAGCGCCGTCAGATGTGCGTGAATCGCGCATTCCAGCCGGGCACGTGGCTCGGCCCCCTCGGATCCCTGCAAAGCGGCAACCACCGCCTCCTGAACGAAGCGAACGCCGTCATTGACGACGGCCTCGACGATCTCCTCCTTCGACGCGAAGTGATAGTAGAGGCTGGCCTTGCGGATACCGACCGCCTCGGCGATCTCGCGCAGGGTGGTCTGGTGATAGCCACCCTGGCGCAGCAGGCGTGCAGCCGTGTCGAGGATCAGCCGGCGCGCGCCCCCTTCTACGGCACCGCGCTCCGCTTTCGTCGTCTGAATGCTCACAACCGCTTCGCCACCTCTTCCAGCATGACTTCGGTGGCCCCGCCGCCAATCGACTGGACCCGCGCATCCCGCGTCAGGCGTTCAATGGCGCTTTCGCGCATGAACCCCATGCCGCCATGGAACTGCAGGCAGGCATACATCACCTCGTTGACCAGTTCGCCGCAATACGCCTTGACCATAGAGACCTCGCGCGTTGCCTCAGCGCCACGGGCGTCGAGCCAGGCGGCGTGATAGACGAGCTGGCGCCCCGCCTCGACCTTGGCGGAGAGCATGGCGAGCTTCTGGCGGATGGCCTGCTTTTCCCAGAGTGGAGCCCCGAAKGCTTTGCGGGTGCGGACATAATCCAGCGTGAGATCGAGCGCAGCCTGCGCCTCGCCCATCGCCATCGCGCCGATGACCGTGCGCTCATTCTGGAAGTTGCGCATGATCGCGTAGAAGCCGCGCCCCTCCTGGCCGAGCAGGTTCGCGGCCGGGATGCGGCAGTCCTCGAAGACGAGCTCGGCGGTGTCGGAAGAGCGCCAGCCGTGTTTGTCGAGTGCGCGTGAGACCCGGAAACCGGGCGTTCCCTTCTCGACCAGGAAGATCGAGACCGATTGCGAGGGCCTGGCCGAGAGATCGGTCTTGGCGGCGACGCAGTAGAGATCGGCATGGACACCGTTGGTGATGAACATCTTGGCGCCGTTCAGGACATAGGTTTCGCCCTCGCGCCGTGCCGTGGTGCGGATGCCCTTCACATCCGAACCCGCGTCAGGCTCGGTCACCGCCACCGCGCAGATCGTCTTGCCGGYGATGATGTCCGGCATGTAGCGGTCATGCTGCGCCTTGCTGCCGGCATTGAAGACATGGACAGAGGCCATGTCGGTATGGACCAACGCGGTGATAGCAACGCCGGAGAAAGTCGAGCGACCAAGCTCCTCGGCCAGGATCACGGTCGCCAGCGTATCCATCTCCGAGCCGCCGAATTCGGCGGGGTAGCGGATGCCGAAGAAACCGAGCTCGCCCATCCGACGCAGCACCTCCCGCGGCACGAAACCGGCCTCCTCCCAGGCGAGCGCATGCGGCTTGATCTCGGTCTCGACGAAGCGGCGCAATTGATCGCGCAGCGCCTCGTGCTCCTCGGTGAAGTAAGGCGAGCGGCGCAGCTCTTCGTCGGTCCTGGGCCCCAGTCTGTCCACCGCCGTCATCGCACTCTCCCCGCTGCTTGACCTCTCGGCGCAAAGTCGCCTACCTAACGGACGGTAGGTGACTTGATCAACGAGATCAAGGGCGAGCGCCGAGGCGGGAGGAACCATGTCTGCAGGCTCCACGAGCGAAGCGCGCGCAAACGTGCCCCCGCCTCTCACCGAGATGCTCGCCACCCTGCGCGAGCGCCATGCCCTCGTCGCCAATGGCGGCGGCCCCAGAATGCGCGAGCGGCACGAAACGCGCGGCAAGATCATGGTGCGCGAGCGCATCGACCTGCTGCTCGACGCCCAATCCCCCTTCCTCGAACTCTCGCCGCTGGCAGCCTGGGGGCTCTACGGCAACGAGGTGCCCGGCGCCGGCATCGTCACCGGCATCGGCACCGTCTCCGGCCGTGCCTGCATGCTGATCGCCAATGACGCGACGGTGAAGGGCGGCTCGTTCTTCGCCGAGACAGTGCGCAAGCATCTCAGGGCGCAGGAGATTGCCGAGGAACATCGCCTGCCCTGCCTCTACCTGGTCGATTGCGGCGGGGCCTTCCTGCCGGAACAGGACCGGGTCTTTCCGGACCGCGACCATTTCGGCGGTTCCTTCTACAACCAATGCCGGATGTCGGCGGCCGGCATTCCCCAGATCTCGCTCGTCTTCGGCGGCTGCACCGCCGGCGGCGCTTATATTCCAGCGCTGTCCGACGAAGTGATCATGGTCAGGGGCACYGGGCGCATCCATCTCGGCGGCCCTCCGATCGTGAAGGCTGCGATCCACGAGATCGTCGATGGCGAGACCCTGGGCGGGGCCGAGATGCACACCCAAGTCTCGGGCGTCAGCGACCATCTGGTCGAAACGGAAATGGAGGGCCTCGCCAAGCTCCGCGAGATCGTCGGCTCGCTCGGCGAAATCGGCAGGCTGGGCGCAGCGCCCTACCCGTCCGTGCCACCGCGGCTCGATGCGGCCGAACTCGAGCACATCGTCCCGACCGACCTACGCAGATCCTATGACGTGCGCGAGGTGATCGCCMGCGTCGTCGACGACAGCAGCTTCAATGTCTTCAAGCCCGATTATGGCGCAACGCTCGTCACCGGCTTCGCCCGCATCCACGGTTACCCCGTCGGGATCATCGCCAATAATGGCGTGCTCTTCTCAGAATCGGCGCTGAAGGGCGCCCATTTCATCGAGCTCTGCGACCAGCGCCAGATCCCCCTGATCTTCCTGCAGAACATCACCGGCTTCATGGTCGGCACCGCAGCCGAACGCGGGGGCATCGCCAAGCATTCCGCCAAGCTGGTCTATGCCGTCTCGAATGCGCGCGTTCCCAAATACACCGTGCTGATCGGCGGCTCCTATGGCGCCGGGAATTACGGCATGTGCGGGCGCGGCTTCCGGCCACGTTTCCTGTTCTCCTGGCCGAATGCCCGTATCGCCACGATGAGCCCCGAGGTTGCAGCCACGGTCGTCACGGAACTGCGCCGCCAGAGCCTGAAGGGCGCGGCCGACGAGGCAACGATCGCCGAGCTCGATCGCAGGACGCGGGCCCAGTTCGAGGAGCAGAGCGACCCGTATTATGCGACTGCACGGCTCTGGGATGACGGGATCATCGAGCCGGCGCAGACGCGCGACGTGCTCGGCCTGTGTCTCTCGCTTGCCGCAGGCGAAGCGCGCGACACCTCCCCTCGCCCCGTCTACCGGATGTGACCGCCGCCATGTTCGAGAGCATCCTGATTGCCAATCGCGGCGAGATCGCCTGCCGCATCATCAAGACCTGCCGCCGTCTCGGCATCCGCGCCATTGCAGTCCATTCCGATGCGGACCGTGACGCGCTGCATGTGCGCCTCGCGGACGAGGCCATTTCCATCGGCCCGGCCCCCGCGCGCGACAGCTATCTGCGAGCCGACCGGATCATCGAGGCTGCACTGGCGACAGGCGCGCAGGCGATCCATCCCGGCTATGGCTTTCTCTCGGAACGGCTCGACCTGATCGCCGCCTGCGAAAAGKCAGGCATCGCCTTCATCGGCCCTTCGGCCACCGCCATCGCTGCCATGGGCGACAAGATCCGCTCCAAGCAGATCGCGCGCGAGGCCGGCGTGCCGGGCGTGCCCGGATATGACGGGGCCGACCAGTCCCGCGACGTGCTGAAGCGGGAGGCGTTGCGCGTCGGTCTGCCTGTCATGGTCAAGGCCTCTGCCGGTGGCGGCGGCAAGGGCATCCGCAAGGTCGAACGGGAGGAGGATCTCGATGCCGCCATCTCCGCGGCGGGCAGCGAGGCACAAGCCGCATTCGKAGACGGGCGCCTGCTGATCGAGAAATTCGTGACGCGCCCGCGCCATGTCGAGGTCCAGGTCGCGGGCGACAGGCACGGCGCCATCGTCCATCTCTTCGAGCGCGATTGCTCGGTGCAGCGCTCCAACCAGAAACTGATCGAGGAAGCGCCAGCCCCGAACCTGCGGGATGAGACACGCGCGGCCCTGCATGACTACGCCTTGAGGTTGTCGCGCGCGATTTCCTACGACAATCTCGGGACCGTCGAATTCCTTGTCGATGCCGTGACGCAGGAGGTGTTCTTCCTCGAGATGAACACCCGACTGCAGGTCGAGCACCCGGTCACCGAAGCGATCACCGGGCTCGATCTGGTGGAATGGCAGATCCGCATCGCGGCAGGCGAGCCCCTGCCGCTGGCCCAGGGCGAGATCCGCTGCTCGGGCCACGCCATCGAAGCCAGGCTGACGGCAGAGCGGGCGGACCACGGCTTCCGGCCCGATACCGGTGTGATCAGGCTGTGGCGGGAACCGCAGGCGGCGCGCGTCGACAGCGGCATCGCAGCCGGCAGCGAGGTCACGCCGCATTACGATTCCCTGCTCGCCAAGGTCATCGCCCATGCGCCCGATCGCACGAGCGCGGCCCAGCGGCTCGCCAGAGGGCTGGATGGGATGGTGATGCTCGGGCCGGCGACCACCCGTGCGTTCCTGGCGGATGCCCTGAGAACTCCGAGCTTCACGAGGGGCGAGGCCACAACCCTGTTCCTGAGCGAGAATTTCCCGGGAGGCTGGAAGCCGCAAGCCGTGCCGCAGGACCTGCTCAATGCGGTGGCGGCGGCCCTCTGGCTCACGGCGCGCGGGACCGAGCCCGACGGCACGCCATGGCATGCGCTCAAGGGTTTTCGCCTTCTCGCGCCTGCCGGAAGGCCGGCGACGACGCATCTGGCCATCGGAGCCGGCGCAGATGCGACGCGGCTCACTATCGAAACCCATGATGGCTTCCTGCGCGTCGCGTCAGCCGGTGGCCAACATGATATCGCGCTCCGTCGCGGTGGCTCGGACGCCGAGTGGGTGGTGGCCATGAGCGGGGCGAGCCAGATGGCATACGCCGTCTGCGACACCCAGGGTCTGCYCCTGCGCCTCGGCGGCTTCGAAGGCCGGATCGAGATCGCGTTCGCGATCGAGGCCGCAGCAGCGCGCCGCGATGCGGGCGGCGATTCCGGCAGCACCGTGCGGGCACCGATGCCAGGAACACTTGCGGCGTTGCATGTCGCCGCGGGCGACACCGTCGAGGCCGGGCAGATCGTGGCCGTGCTGGAATCGATGAAGCTCTTCATGGAGTTGAAGAGCCCCGCCGGCGGAACGGTTCAACGGATCGGTCCGAGGGCCGGATCGACGGTGGCAGCCGGCGACATTCTGGTCGCGATCGAGCCGGTCTGAGCGCGAGCGCGGTGCCGATCGCCTCGCGTATCGGCCCGAACAGTGGATTGAGGCCCTCGGGAAAGCCGATGCAAACACCGAAAGTTAGATCTTCGGACCGGACAGGATCCGGTGCGATCGACTCTCATAATTTAGAGCATTCTCAATGCGAAAAACCGTTGCCACTCTTTCGCAGCATGCTCTAGGTGCCCACCGCCTTCGTCGGCGCGGACGTCTTCCTCACCGTAACCCGTGCCGAGGCGAGGCGCCTATAGAGCGTCCGCCGGCGAAGCATGGGCARCCAGTCGTAGAGGAACATCTCGGCCGGCCTCCAGATCACGACCCAGCCGATGATCACGAAGCTCTCCTGAAGCACGCGCGCGAACGGGCCTTCGATACGCTCCGACAGCCACCAGCCGATGAAGAGACAGGCGCTCAGGACGATGAGGCCGATCAGGAAGGCCAAGCGACCGTCCCGAAACAGCTGCCGCATCGCCTTTGTCTCAGATCGCGCACGCCCGTCGAACCAATTGCCGATGGCCGCAGCAAGATCGGGCGCCGCGCCGCCGGATTCGCCGTCCGCCGCGATGTCGATGAGGATTTCAATGGCGCGATCCTTGGGCAGCTCCTCGGCCCATTCGACGATGTACTGCTCGGCATCCCCCGACAGGTCGCGCTGGCGGAAGGGAAACGGATCGAGCGTGTTGAACAACTGTGCACCATCGGTCAGGCTCAACTCAATCGTGCTCGCACTCCGCAAGCCCGGAGCTGCATTGTCAGCCATCAGTCACCGCCATTTCCCATGATCGCGCCAAGAGCTACCCCCATATTCCGGCTAAGGATATTGCATTGAATCCTGAACATCCTGCCGGCGAGCCGACTTGATTGAAGTCAATTCCCCGCGCCGGCGAATGCCGCATATGACAAGCCCCTCTTGCATAGGTTGCGCGGGCGTCTCAGTCTGGTGATATTGCAGTGCGAAAGATCATCGTGAAGTTTCTGACGTATCGGCCCCCCGGCCATATGAGGACAACGATATGGTGAGCGCATATTCCGTGACGTCGCCTGGCGCGACCGCTGCGATGGCCCATGCCGGCTCCGACCTCGCCGCGTATCTGGTCGACGTCGCACAGCGCAACGTGCTGATGCTCGATGTGTTGCGCCGGCGGGGCGACAATTACCTCGACCATCTGGCGATGGCGGCTCCCAATGTCCTCGGATTTGGCTTCGAGATCGTCATGAGCGGCCGTAGCCTGCCCCGTCCGGTCAATTACGGCCTGGTCCGGATCATTGCACCCGAAGGCGTCGTCACGGACGAGTCCTCACGCCCCTTCATCGTCGTCGATCCGCGTGCCGGCCATGGTCCGGGCATTGGCGGCATGAAACCCGACAGCGAAATCGGCGCAGCGCTCGCTGCCGGACATCCCTGCTATTTCATCGGCTTCCTGCCGGATCCGGTGAGAGGCCAGACGATCGAGGATGTGGGCTGCGCCGAGGCTGCCTTCATCGAGGCCGTCACCAGGCGTCATCCCGGTTACTCCGGCAAGCCTTGCGTCATCGGAAACTGCCAGGCCGGCTGGGCCGTGCTCGGGCTCGCCGCCGCCCGGCCCGAGCTGATGGGGCCGATCATGGCCGCGGGCGCACCGCTGGCTTATTGGAACGGCAAGGATGGGCTCAACCCGATGCGCTATTCCGGCGGCATGCTCGGCGGCTCCTGGCTCACCTCGCTGACCGGCGATCTCGGCGCCGGAATCTTCGACGGCGCTTATCTCGTTCAGAATTTCGAGAAGCTGAACCCGGCCAATACGTGGTGGAGCAAGCTCTACGATGTCTGGTCGAAGGTCGATACCGAAGCCGAACGCTTTCTCTCCTTTGAGAAATGGTGGGGCGGGCATGTGCTGCTCAACCGAGAGGAGATCGAGTTCATCGTCGAACAGCTCTTCGTCGGCAACAAGCTGACCAAGGGGGAACTGACGCTCTCTTCCGGCAAGCGGATCGACCTGCGCGAAGTCGCCTCGCCGATCGTCGTGTTCTGCTCCTGGGGCGACAACATCACGCCGCCGCAGCAGGCACTCGGCTGGATCACCGATCTCTATGGAAGCGACCTCGCGCTGATCGCAGCCGAGCAGACGATCGTCTACTCCATCCACCCGCAGGCCGGACATCTCGGCGTCTTCGTTTCAAGCTCCGTGGCGAAGAAGGAGCATACCGAGCTCACGGAGAACATGGATCTGATCGACATCCTGCCACCCGGGCTGTGGGAGGCGGTGATCACACCGCGCGAGCCCGGCCAAGACTACGCCGATCTTGTGACCGGCGACAATATCCTGCGCTTCGAGGCGCGCAGCCTCGACGACATTCGGGCCCTGGGACTGAACACGGCGGAGGATGACCGTCGGTTCGCGACAGTCGCCAAGGTCTCCGAGATCAATGCCAGTTTCTACAAGACCTGGCTGCGCCCATTCGTGCAGGCTGCCGCCACGGCGCCCGCTGCAGAGCTGGAACGCCGGCTCAATCCGCTGCGCTCACAGTTCGAGATCTTTTCGCACAACAACCCCTTCATGCGCGGCGTCAGCGGCTGGGCGGAACTCGTTCGGGAACACCGCCGCCCCGCGGCCCAGGACAATCCATTCCTGGCCTGGCAGGAGATCATCTCGCAGAACATCGTCGCCTCGCTCGACCTGTTCCGCGACATCCGGGATTCCACGACCGAACTCGTCTTCAAACAGATTTACGGCGCGCCTGCCTTGCAGGCGGCGCTCGGCGTCACCGACGAGACGGCGCGCCCGTGGCCAGCGGATCGCGACCGCGGCGTCGCGGCGCTCGAAGCAGGCCGTTCCGACCTGGCCCAACGGGTCGGACGCGTCAGCGCAAAGATCGCGATCCTGCGTGCGGTGATGTACGTCCTAGCGGCACGCGGCGGCATCGACGAACGGATCTTTGCCGTACTGCGTCGCCTGCACAGCAAGCATCAAAAGCTCGACGGCATGACGCTCCAGCAGTTCAAGCTCAACGTCCGCGAACAGTTCTTCATGCTGCGCTTCGACGGCGAAGCGGCGGTCGCAGCGATCGCCACGGTGTTGCAAACCGAGACCCCCCATCTATCGCTCGAGGAATTTCACGACATTCTGACCGCTGCAGGGCCGCTCGAAGGCGAAGCGCTTGTCCGTTTCGAGCGGATCAGCCGGATGTTTCCCGATCAGTCGCCGGTTCACGAAACGCGTGCGACCGCCGACAATCTGCATCGCTTGGCGAGCCGGTCGGTTGCACGCAAGGAGACAGCCCTCGACACTGCCTCGAAGGCAGCGCCCCACCGCAGTTCATCGCCCCGGAAGTGAAGCGCAGAATGTCTCAGCCTTCCCAAGCTGTCGCGAGCGCCCGATCAGGTCATGCTCACGACAAATATGAGCGCCTGATCGCGAAGGCGCGCGAATTTGCGCCGGTCATGACGGCGGTGGCGCATCCCTGCGACGAGTCCTCTCTCAGGGGTGCGCTCGACGCAGCAGCGCAGGGTCTGATCAAACCGATCCTCGTTGGACCCACCGCCCGGATCATCGCGACCGCCAAGGCTGCCGGGCTCGACATCGCGGGCTTCGAGATCGTCGATACGCCGCATAGCGTCGCTTCCGCGGCCAAGGCCGTGGAACTCGTCCGCAGCGGCAAGGCGGCCCTCCTGATGAAGGGCAGTCTGCATAGCGATGAGCTGCTCGCCGAGGTAACCAATAAGGAGACAGGCCTGCGCACCGGCCGGCGTATCAGCCATGTCTTCATCATGGACGTGCCGTCCTATGCCGAGCCGCTCTTCATCACCGACGCGGCCGTGAACATCTTTCCTGACCTCGAAGCCAAGCGCGACATCATCCAGAACGCCATCGATCTGCATGTCGGGCTCGGCCTGGGAGCCCCGAGGGTCGCGATCCTCTCGGCCGTGGAGACCGTGACCACCAAGATCCCCAGCACGATCGAGGCGGCAGCGCTCTGCAAAATGGCCGATCGCGGCCAGATCACCGGAGGCCTGCTCGATGGGCCACTGGCGCTGGACAATGCGATCAGCCCGGAGGCGGCCAGCATCAAGGGCATCGTCTCGCCGGTAGCAGGCCGAGCGCAGATCCTGGTGGTGCCCGACCTCGAAGCCGGCAACATGCTGGCGAAGAACCTGACCTTCCTGTCCGGGGCCGATGCCGCAGGCATCGTACTCGGCGCGCGCGTGCCGATCATTCTGACCAGCCGCGCCGACAATGTCCGGACCCGCCTCGCCTCCTGCGCCGTTGCCGGGCTCTATGCCCATGCGTTGCTGCAGGCCAAGCCAATCGGAGCCTAGCCGGTGACCGAGGTCCTGTTCGTCGTCAATGCCGGCAGCTCGAGCATCAAGTTCAAGCTCTACTGCGTCGCAGGCGACGATATCGAGCTGATGTTCGGCGGCGCMGTGGACGGGATCGGAACCCGTCCGCGGCTCAAGGCAAAGAGCCATGACGGAACGTCGCTGATCGAGCGCAGCTTCACCGTCGCGGAGGTTGCGAACTCGGCGCAGGCGCAACAGGTCGTTGCCGACTGGGTCGTCGGCGAGATCCGGGACATGGCCATCATCGGCATCGGCCATCGCGTCGTCCATGGCGGCCCGGTCTATTCGGCACCGGTGCTGGTCGACGACGCGGTAATGAAGACGCTCGAAACCTTCATCCCGCTCGCGCCACTGCATCAGCTCAGCAATCTCGACCCGATCCGCGTGCTGCGCCAACGCCGGCCCGACCTGCCGCAGGTCGCCTGCTTCGACACGGCCTTCCATCGCGGCCATCCCGAACTCTCAGACCGTTTCGCCCTGCCGCGTGCGCTCTATGACGAGGGCGTCCGGCGCTACGGCTTCCATGGCCTGTCCTATGAATATGTTTCGAAGGCGCTGTACGGCATCGCACCGGAGATTGCAGACAAGCGGGTGATCATCGCCCATCTCGGCTCCGGGGCTTCCGTCTGCGCCTTGCAGGGCGGCCGCAGCATCGAGACGACGATGGGCTTCACCGCGCTGGACGGACTGCCGATGGGAACGCGCTCGGGTTCGCTCGATCCCGGTGTCGTCCTGCATCTGATCGAGCAGAAGGGCATGAGCCCGGCCGCAGTCGGCCAGATGCTCTATCACGAAAGCGGCCTGCTCGGGCTGTCCGGCATCAGCAACGATGTGCGCGAACTGCAGGAGAGCGAGAGGCCCGAGGCCGCAATGGCGATCGACTTCTTCAGCCTCCGCGTCGCGCAAGCCATCGCCAGCCTGTCGGTCACGCTCGGTGGGCTCGACGGCATCGTCTTCACGGCCGGCGTCGGCGAGAACGCCTGGCAGGTCAGACAGAACGTGGTTGATCGCCTGCACTGGGCAGGACTGTCGCTCAAGGCCGAGGCCAACCGGCGCAATGACAGGCGCATCGATGCCGAAGGCAGCCGGACGCAGATTTTCGTCGTCGCGACGGACGAGGAACGCATGATCGCGCAGCATACGCTGCGGCTGCTTCGGAGCACCGGAGTGGCTGCGCGAGAGCCCGCGCGGTCATAACACAGGATCAGGAAGCAGCCGRTTCTCGCCGCAAGCGCAACCGCCGAGCTCGGAGAGTGATGATGATAGTGGTCCGTCTACCCGCAGCGACAGCCCTGGCGGTGGCGCTCCTGACCGTCGGCAGCGTGCTCGCCCCGGTCTCGCGCGACCTCTCGATCACGGCGCCGGCCCAGGCCCAGTCGAAGATCCAGGCGTTCCTCCAGCGCTTGCGCAGCGGCTCGATGCCCAGCGGGATTGCCAAGTCGAACGGCCGTATCGAGGCGACGCAGATCGATATCTCCGCCAAATATGCCGGCCGCCTGTCGCAAGTGCTCGTCAATGAAGGCGACGACGTCACCGCCGGGCAAGTGGTCGCGCGCATTTCGTCGCCGGAATACGAAGCCCAGCTTCGCGGCGCCCAATCCCAGGTTCTCAAGGCCAAGCATGGGCTGGCGGAAGCCAATGCGCTGATCGTCCAGCGCAAGAGCGAGATCACCCTCAGCCAGGCTGAGCTGGAGCGTGGCCAGCAGCTCGTCGACAAGGGCTATCTGACCAGGCAGACCTTCGACCAGCGCGTCGCCAAGGCGGATACCGCCAAGGCCGCGCTCGTCGCAGCCGAGGCCCAGCGCGACCAGGCGCAGTTCGCGATCAAGAGCGCCGAAGCCGAGGTCGACCGCATCGAGGCGGTTCTCGTCGACATGACGCTCGTCGCGCCCCGCAGCGGCCGGGTTCAGTACCAGCTCGCACGCGCGGGCGAGGTCGTCGGCGCAGGCGCGCGCATCCTGACGCTGCTCGATCTCAGCGATGTCTACATGACGATCTATCTCCCGGCCGCACAGGCCGGGCTGCTCGCCCTTGGCGACGAGGCCCGGATCACCGTCGATCCGCTGCCCCAATATGTCATCCCGGCCAATGTCGGCTTCGTCGCGGCGGACGCCCAGTTCACGCCGAAGAGCGTCGAGACGGCCGACGAGCGGGAGAAGCTGATGTTCCGCGTCAAGCTGCAGATCGATCCGCGCGTCCTGAAGAAATATCACCGCCAGGCCAAGACAGGGGTGCGCGGCATGGGCTTCGTCCGGACCAGCCCGTCGATCCAGTGGCCCGAAGATCTCACCGTGAAGCTCCCCTGATGAACGACGGCGTCATTGCCAAGGTCGAGCATGTCTCGCACCGGTACGGCAAAACGGTTGCGCTCGACGATGTCTCGATCGACTTCCCCTCCCGCCGCATGGTGGGGGTGATCGGTCCCGACGGCGTCGGCAAATCTGCGTTGCTCGCCCTGATTGCCGGCGTCAGGGAAATCCAGACCGGACATGTCACGGTCTTCGGTGGCGACATGGCCGACAAGGCCCATCGCGAGAAGCAGGGCGCCCGCATCGCCTATATGCCGCAGGGCCTAGGCCGCAATCTCTATCCGACGCTGAGCGTCTTCGAGAATATCGACTTCCATGGCCGGCTCTTCGGCCAGGGCGAAGCTGAGCGCAGGCGGCGGATCGACGAGTTGCTGAAGGCGACGGGTCTCGACCCGTTCGAAGGCCGCCCGGCCGGCAAGCTGTCGGGTGGCATGAAGCAGAAACTCAGCCTGTGCTGCGCCCTGATCCACGACCCGGACCTCCTCATCCTCGACGAGCCGACCACCGGTGTCGACCCGCTGTCGCGCGGCCAGTTCTGGGACCTGATCAACACCATCCGTGGCCGGCGGCCGCAAATGAGCGTGATCGTCGCCACCGCCTATATGGACGAGGCCGAACGCTTCGACTGGCTGGCCGCCATGGATGACGGCAAGGTGATCGCCTCGGGGCCGATCTCCGAGATCCTGGGGAAGACAGGCCAGACATCGCTGGAAGCCGCCTTCATCGCGCTGCTCCCGGAGGCGAAGCGGGCGCAGCACCAGGAGGTCATCGTACGCCCGCGCCCGGCCAGCGACAGCGCCGTGCCGGCGATCGAGGCCGAAGGATTGACCCGACGCTTCGGCGATTTCACGGCCGTCGACCATGTCAGCTTCCGGATCGAGCGCGGCGAGATCTTCGGCTTCCTCGGCTCGAACGGCTGCGGCAAATCGACGACGATGAAGATGCTCACCGGCCTGCTGCCGGCGACCGAGGGCTGGGCCAAGCTGTTCGGCAAGCCGATGGGCTCCAACGACATGGAGACGCGCCGGAATGTCGGCTACATGTCGCAGGCCTTCTCGCTCTATACCGAACTCACGGTCCGGCAGAATCTCGAACTCCACGCAAAGCTCTATCACCTGCCGAACGATGAGATCGAAGGTCGCATCGCGGAGCTGCTCGAGCGCTTCGACCTCAGGGATGTGGTGGACTCTCGGCCCGACAGCCTGCCCCTCGGCATCAAGCAGCGCCTGCAGCTTGCGGTCGCCGTACTCCATCGGCCGGCCATGCTCATTCTCGATGAGCCGACCTCCGGCGTCGACCCGATCGCGCGCGACGCCTTCTGGCGCACGCTGATCGATCTCTCGCGCGATGACGGCGTGACGATTTTCCTCTCGACGCATTTCATGAACGAGGCCGAGCGCTGCGACCGCATCTCCCTGATGCATGCCGGCAAGGTGCTCGCAGTCGGCACACCGGAGGAACTGGTCAGGGAACGTGGAAGCTCCTCGCTGGAGGACACCTTCGTCGACTATCTCGCCGAGGCCGCAGGGATCGATCGCGAAGCGAAATCGGAGGCGCCTGACCCGAACGCGGTACTCCCGYCACCGGAACCCATCCGGGCCCCGCGCCGCTTCGACCCGAAGCGGCTCTGGGCCTATTCGCGGCGCGAGACGATGGAGCTGCTGCGCGATCCGATCCGGCTCGCCTTCGCCTTCCTGGGCCCGCTCGTCCTGATGATCGCCTTCGGCTTCGGCATTTCCTTTGATGTCGAGAACCTGCGCTTCTCGGCGCTCGACCAGGATAATACCCCCGAAAGCCGCCAGCTGATCGAGGCCTTTTCCGGCTCGCGCTATTTCGACGAGCGTGCGCCGATCAGGACGGCCGAAGAGCTCGACCAGCGGCTGAGGAACGGCGAGTTGCAGCTCGCGATCGAGATCCCGCCCGGCTTCGGGCGCGACCTGCAATCCGGCAGGAAGCCGGAGGTCGCGGTCTGGCTCGACGGCGCCATGCCGTTCCGCGCCGAGACGACGAAGGGCTACGTCACCGGGCTTGCCGCGCAATACGCCAAGGAATGGCTCGCCCAGAACAGTGCCGGCACGAGCGCGGCCAGTCTCGTCAATGTCGAGACCCGTTTCCGCTACAACCAGGCCTTCAAGAGCGTCAATGCGATGGTGCCGAGCGTGATCATGCTGATGCTGATCCTGATCCCGGCCGTCATGTCCGCCATTGCGGTGGTGAGGGAGAAGGAGACCGGCTCGATCGCCAATTTCCAGTCGACGCCTATCACCAAGTTCGAGTTCCTGTTCGGCAAGCAGCTGCCCTATATCGCGATCGCGATGATCAGCTTCGTGCTGCTGGTGCTGCTTGCGATCATCCTCTTCGGGGTGCCGATCAAGGGCTCGATCGCGATGCTGGTGCTCGGCACCCTGCTCTACGTGATCGCGACGACGGGCTTCGGCCAGTTGATCTCGACCTTCACCAGGACACAGGTCTCCGCCGTATTCGCCACCGCGATCCTGTCGATCATACCGGCAGTGAACTTCTCGGGCCTGCTCGTTCCGGTCGCCTCGCTGTCGGGCGGAGCACGGATGATCGGGCTCGGCTTCCCGACGGCCTGGTATCAGCCGGTCAGCGTCGGCGCCTTCACAAAGGGCCTGGGGTTCGACGACCTGTCGTTCAACCTCATCATGCTCGCTGGCTTCGCAGTCCTTTTCCTCGTCGTCTCGCAGCTTCTCCTGCGCAAACAGGAGCTCTGAGATGTCGCCGGAGAGAACCAGCGCCACGACGGAACCAGCGCAGCAAGGGCCAACGGGCCTTCGGCTGCATCTGGCCAATATCTACCAGCTCGTCATCAAGGAACTGCGCAGCATTCGGGCTGACCCTGTCATGCTCATCCTCGTGGTCTATGCTTTCAGCATCGCCGTCTACACGGTGGCGACCGGTGCCTCGACCGAGGCGAAGAACCTGACCGTCGGCATTGTCGACGAGGACCGCTCCGATCTCTCGCGCCAGATCCAGAACGCACTGAACCCACCGCTGTTCAAGAGCGCGCTGACGATCAGCGCACGCGACATCGACGAGGAGATGGATCACGGCCGGCTGGTCTTCGTGCTGGAAATCCCGCCCTCCTTCCAGGCCGATCTTCTCTCCGGCCGGCGGGCATCCGTGCAGCTCAATGTCGATGCCACCGCGATGACCCAGGCCGGAAACGGCTCGGTCTATATCCAGTCGATCATCGCGCAAGAGGTGACGAATTTCCTGGCCGGCCGGGAAACCGTGACCAGCGCCCCCATCAATGTCGTCATCCGCTCCAAGTTCAATCCGAACCTGAATTCGGCCTGGTTCACCTCGGTGATGCAGGTGATCAACAATGTCACGTTGCTGACAGTGATCCTGACCGGCGCGGCGCTGATCCGCGAACGCGAACAGGGCACGGTCGAGCATCTGCTGGTGATGCCGGTCGTGCCGGCCGAGATCATGCTGGCGAAGATCATCGCCAACGGGCTCGTCATCCTGGTCGCGGCCGGGCTGTCGCTCGCGGTCGTCGTGCAATGGTGGCTGCAGGTGCCGATCGCCGGCTCGCTGACGCTCTTCCTGGCGGGTGCGGCGCTCTACGCCTTCACGGTCGCGGCGCTCGGCATCATGCTCGGCACGCTCGCCACCTCGATGGGCCAGTTCGGGCTGCTCGCCATTCCGATCCTGGTGATCATGCAGCTCCTGTCGGGTTCCAGCACGCCGATGGAGAGCATGCCCGTCTGGCTGCAATATGTGATGCAGATCATCAGTCCGACACCGCATTTCGTGGGGTTCTCGCAGGCCGTGCTCTATCGCGGCGCGGGCCTCTCCGTGGTCTGGCTGCAGCTCGTCGCGCTCGTCGTCATCGGCAGTGTATACTTCACCTATGCGCTCAGCCGTTTCCGCCGCGTGATCTTCGGAGACTAGCCAGATGGGCACGATCGACGACATCGTCCGCGGCAAGAAGGGCCTGATCGTCGGCATCGCCAACGAGGACAGCATCGCCTTCGGATGCGGCAGGGTCCTGCACCGGCTCGGCGCGGAGCTGGCCATAACCTATCTGAACGCCAAGGCCGAGAAATGGGTGCGCCCGCTCGCGGAGGAACTCGGCAGCCCGATCATCATGCCGCTCGATGTCGAGATGCCCGGGCAGCTCGACGCCGTGTTCGAGGAAATCACAAGGCGCTGGGGCAAGCTCGACTTCGTCATCCACTCGATCGCGTTTGCACCGCGCGACGACCTGCATGGCCGGGTCGTCGATGTGACGCGGGACGGCTTCGAGCAGGCAATGCGCGTCTCCTGCTATTCGCTGATCGAAATGGCCCGCAAGGCCGAGCCGCTGATGAGCGCGGGCGGCGCGATCCTGACCATGAGCTATTACGGCGCCGAGAAGGTGCTCGACAATTACAACATCATGGGACCGGTGAAGGCTGCGCTCGAGAGCACGACCCGCTATCTCGCCCATGAACTCGGCCAGAAGGGCATCCGCCTGCACGCGCTCTCGCCGGGCCCGTTGAAGACACGCGCCGCCGGCGGCATCGCCGGTTTCGACGAGCTTCTGTCCCAAGCCGCGGCGCGGGCTCCGCAAGGGCGCGTCGTCACCATCGACGAGGTCGGGCAGGTCGCCGCTTTCCTGATCAGCGATGCCGCCACCGGCATGACCGGCAACACGATCTATGTCGATGCCGGCTATCACATCATGGGTTAGGTCATCGGACCGGACATCGTATCCCGGCCGGTGATCTTCTGCGTTTGCATCGGCCCTCCCGAAAACCGTCATCCACTTTTCGAGCCGATGATTCTCTGTGCTTGCATCGGCTTTCCCGAAAACCGTAATCCACTTTTCGGGCCGATGCCTGAGGCTGCCCGCCGCACGCTTCAGGCGGGGACAGCGCGCGGCGTTCCGTCCGGATCCGTCGCTTCCGGCTCCTGCGAGATCGGTGCCGTCAATGGGTCGATGATCTCGAAGGGACGCTCGACCCGGACAGGCGGCGCCTTGACGAGCACGCGCAGGCCGGAGACCGCGGCGAGCAGGATGGTCGCGGCCGCCATGAAATAGAGCAGCCCGCCAATATCGAAGCGCGACATGACGGCGGCGCCGAGCATCGGCCCCAGGGCCGAGCCGAAGCCGCTGACCAGGATCAACCTGCCGCTGACGGCAACGACGCGATCTGAGGGCATGCGATCGAGCGCATGGGCGACGCAGACCGGATAGAGCGTCGACATGAAGCCGCCGAGCACCGCCGCCACGGGCAGCACCGCTGCAAGCTTCGGGGGCAACATGACCAGCAGCAGCGCCGCCGCCGCAAAGCCGAGCGCGAGGCCGGCCAGAACCAGCCGGCGGTCGCCACGATCAGACAGGCGCCCAACCGGAACCTGAAGCGCCAGACCGCCCAGCACCGCGACCAGCATGAAGAGCGCGATCGTCTGCTGCGGCACGCCATTGCTCAGCATCCAGGCCGGTACGAGCGCGTAGAAGGCGCTGCTGATCATGCCACTGATGACGCAGCCGACCACGGCCACCGGCGCCTGCCGGGTCAACTCGCCATAGCGCAGCGTCGCCTCCGGTGCGATCCCCGGCGCCTCGGCGCGCGTCGTGCTGACCATCACCAGGGCAAGTGCAAAGAGCACGGCGATGATGTTGAAGGGCGTCATGGAGTGAATGGCGAGTTTGCCGATCAGCAACTGGCCGAGCGCCAGCGCCAGGAACGTGCCGACCATGTAGATCGAGAACACCCGCCCGCGCTGATCCGCCTGCGCCTTGGCGTTCAGCCAGCTCTCCGTGGTGATGAACAGGCCGACGCAGCCCATGCCGATGACGGCGCGGCAAACGATCCAGGCCAATGGCGAGACAAGAAGCGGCATCGTGGCTGTCGCAACCACCACCATGCCCGCGAATGCGGCATAGGCGCGGATATGGCCGATGCGCTGGATCACCTGCCCGGACCCGACCGCCCCGATGGTGAAGCCGATGAAATAGGCGCTGAGCACGACGCCGTTCAGCGTGGAACCGAAATCCTCGATCGTCAGCCGCAGGGACAGGAAGGTGTTGAAGAAGCCGTTCGCGAGCTGAATGAGGCTCGTCGCGGCGATGAGAGTTCCGATCTGCACGAGCATCGGCCAGGCTCCTTTCGCTAGCGGCCGAGAGATGCCGGCCAGAGTGTCGCGCGCCCGCAGGAATGCGACGTCCGCCCCGGAGATTCTTCGGGCGGTCCAGGGTGGCTAGCGTGAGAATGTGGGCTGAGTGCGTCGCAACATGGACTCGGGTGCCTGCCAGTTCGCGACGGGCGAGCAGCAGAACCATCCGCTGGATGTCAGTCGTCCTGCCTCAGCTCCCAGGCGAGCATGGCATCATGGATCGCGTCGAGTTCCTCGTCCTTCGCCCGGCAATCCGGCCTGGTGCGCAGTTCCTCGAGGCGCTCGCAAGCGCAGGCGTAGTCCTCTTCCGAGTAGATAATGACCAGCCGATTCATGACCAACTCACCAAGCATAAGACGGGCCAGGCCGCCCGCGATGACGACATGGGCTGGTCTAAAGACCGCCTGCATGACCTGCAGATGACAGCCGCGGGTGCCACATGGGATGCGCCCTGGGCGCTATCCGAACCGGCCGCTTCCGATATGCTCGTCGAACGATCGCCACGCCCGAGCCAAGCCGCAGACCGATATGGATGAACACGCCCTCCTGAGCCGCCTCGCCGTTTCCCTCGCCATCGGGCTCGTGGTCGGTCTCGAACGTGGCTGGCGCACGCGCGACGAGGATGACCACCAGCGCGCCGCGGGCCTGCGCACCTTCGCGCTGTCCGGGCTGCTCGGCGGCGTGACCGGAGCCATCGGCCAGCAGCTCGGGGGCATCGCGATCGGCCTGGTCTTTCTCGGATACAGTGCGGCTTTCGGCGCCTTCCACTGGCTGGAGGCGCGCGCCGAGCAGAATGTCAGTGCGACCTCAGTCATCGCCGGGATGCTGACCTTCATGCTGGGCGCGCTCGCCGTGGTGGGCGATCTCACTGCGGCGATTGCAGGCGCAGTCGCGATGACCTTGCTGCTGGCGTTGCGCGAACAGCTGCACCGGTGGGTGGCCTCGCTGAGCTGGCAGGAAATCCGCTCGGTCCTGACCCTGCTCGCGATGTCGTTCCTGTTGCTTCCGATTTTGCCGAACCGCCCGATCGACCCATGGGGATCGATCAATCCCTATTCGATCTGGCTGCTCGCCATCCTGATCGCGGCCGTGTCCTTCGGAGGCTATGTCGCGGTCCGGATCTTTGGCGACCGCCTTGGCGTGATCATGGCGGCGGTCGCCGGCGGCCTCGCCTCCTCCACCGCGACAACGCTGACCCTGGCCGGGCTCGCGCGCCAGCATTCTGATTCCGGCCGTCTGCTCAGCGCCGGCATCCTCATCGCCGGGGTGGTGATGGTCCTGCGCGTCGCTGTGGTCGCGATGGCATTGAACCCGGTCCTGATCCCGCTCCTTGCACTGCCCCTTGCCTGCGCCGGCGGCGTCCTGGCGGCAGGCGCCGGCCTCATGCTGATCAACACTGGCGGCTCCTCCGAGCGCCCGGAGCTGAAGATCTCGAATCCACTGGAACTCGGCTCCGCTCTGAAGATGGCAGCGTTCATCGCGGTGGTGATGCTTGCCRCACGCCTGCTGCAGCAGCATTTCGGCGATGCGGGCGTGCTCGCCACGGCCGCTCTGTCCGGCATTGCTGATGTCGATGCCGTCGTGATCTCGATGTCGCGCATGGCGCTCGGCGTCATTGACCCGACGCTCGCGGGCCATGCGATCCTGCTCGCGACAGGCGTCAACACGTTGGTCAAGGCCGGGCTCGCCGCCTCCACGGGCGGCATGGCGCTTKGCTTGCGCGTCGGCTGCGTAAGCGGCCTCGCCGTCGCAGCAGGGCTTCTGGCGGGGTTTCGATAGGTCGCGCCTTCCAGCGGGGCGCGAGGCGTAGTTGGCTCGGGCTCCCGTCGGGCTCAACGGCCTCCGTTCGGCAGCCTCACGGCACGACATGGCCCCGCGCGCGTTTGCCATTGGACAATCGGCATGAGCACCCGGACCTGACAGGCGCCGTGCCCTTCAGCACGCAGATCCGGCTCGATGTCTGGCAGTGCCGGCCGGTCGTTCTGACCGCGCGGCGATCGACCATGCCATATCCGGCCCCGATGCCGGCGTTGCCCAGCGGCTGCGTGCCTCCATAGCCGATCGGCGGGCCTGCGCCCGGGATCCCGCCGCCACTCGAATGCAATCGGATATCCGGCACACTGTCGMTGAGCGAGGGGGGCCCAAGACCTTGCCTGGGGCCACCAGGTGTGAGCGGCGCGTTCCCTGGCGTGCCGATCTGCGCCCCGGCCGGCGCTGCCAGAACCAGGGAGAGCATGAAGGACAAAGCTGCGGTGAACCTGCGCGTCATGGTGAGACCTCCCGGAACAACCAGCACTTGCACGGCTTGGAAGGCCTGCGTCGTCGCAGCCCTCGGCGCTCTTGTCGAGATCACACCTGTTGCAGGCCCGTGTCGAGTCGCGAGTCGGCGCCTCCGGTGGCTGCCGCTCGTCATTGACCGAGGCTGCGATCGACCTGTGAACGCGGCGGGCGAGCGAGCTGACGCGGCATGACACCGTCAAGCGGCCCAGGCGATATCCGCCAACATCGGGGCTCGGGGACTGCCCCGGGGCAAGCAGTACGACTGCCCGAGGTCGGGCCGTGAGCTATCGAGAGCGAGCCCCGGGGGCCTGTGCGTGTTGGCTACCGAGTTGAACGACAATCAGATCTAGCCTGCCGTCGGGAGCGATGCGGATCACGCTGCCGTCTTCGTTCAGGATATAGGCTGACAGGCCTGCCTTCTGCGCGCGTTCGACCTCCCTGCGCCGGAACTGCTCAAGCTTCTCGTCACAGGTGGGGCTCATGGTGCGCTCCGACATTCGTCAGTGCGTGAAAGACTACGCATTCCGGCCGGTCGGATATGTGAGGCACCTCACTTAGCGTGACGCAGGGATGCCCGAGTGGGAATGCTGGGTCCGGGACGGCATGCCCAAGCGACGTTCCGCCGTCGTCGGACACGGCTCTCGCTACGCCAAATTGTGACGCCGATCTTCATCAGCTGGCTGGCACCAACGCCCGGCGTTTTCGTCGAGCGGCCGCCTTGCCGTATAGCTCTGCTCATCGAATCGCCATTGACGGAAGAGATCATGCCTAAGCTCTGCAAGTTCACTTCGCCCTCCGATGGGAAGCCCGTCTACGTCAATCCCKCGCAGGTCAGCGTGGTCTATACGTTCAAGGGCAACCCGCCGGACACCATCATCGGCTTCCGCAAGGACTTCATGCTCGGCGTGAGGGAGAGCCTGGAAGAGGTGGTCGAGATTCTCGACAAGGCGACGGCCGAGGAGACGGCTGGCAGCTAGACCTGCGAAACATGGGGCAGCCGGGTCGCTCGGGCCGTTCCGGCTCGCGCGGGAGCGTCCCGGCCTTGCTCCCGATTGACCTTATCCTGGTCAGGACAGCCGCCTGTCGCGGATGTCGAAAATGCGCTCGCATATCCCGAGATGTTGGGCGAGCAGCGTCTGCAGAGGCGTCAGCGGCCGGAAAGCGCGCATGTCCTGCTCGAAATCGACCTCCTCGGCCCAAGCCGCGATCGCCTCATCGGCAGCGAGCAATTGCTCCTCGGTCGGGGCCCCGACGTGGGGTTGGCCCCTCTCTTCCGCGAGGCTCAGCGCGATCGTCTGCCGCAGCTCCTGCTCCAACCGAATGAGCGGCTCGAGTTCATCGACATAGGACATGAAATCTCCTCCTGCAGGCGYAGCGAGCACTCGCTGCTGATCGGATCGTGTGTGAGCCATTCAGGCAGCTCGCGAGTAGGTACCTTCCGCCTGCCACACACCCATATCGTTCAGCGCCTAGAGCCTGACAGCATGGCATTTGCGAGCGGGAAGCCGACTTGCCCGCATTGCTACCGGACATATGCAAAGCAGGCCGCCACTCGGAAGTGATGCTTCGCGATTCGTGATCAGCAGCATAAGACCGAGGAAACGCTCGGCTCTTTGCCCCAGATTGGCCCTACGGCTGATCCGGAATGCTTGTGAAACCAAGCTAAACAATGGTGCGCAGGAGGGAACCGTAAGAAATCTATATGGCATTCAAATTTAAAATATTTTTCTAATTCAAGTATCCATAAGGCCAACAATCAAAAACGCCGCGGCGCTCCAAGTGAGCTTTCCACAGGCGGAAGCGTTTTGAAGCAAGTCTGGCGATACGCCCCTCACGGCGCTTGCCCAACGTCTAGCAAAAATGGGCGCGAATGCTATCTTCGCGCCGGGATGACGCAAGAGACTCGACGGCAGGTGGTCACGATGAAACAGGCATTGTTCGCGGCAGTTGCCGTCATTGGCATCAGTGGTACAGCCACCGCCMAAAATTGCCCCTATGATTCCCGGTGCATCAACAATCCGTATGGAGCCGGTAACCCGTACAATCCGGACAGCTTGAACAACCCCTACGGCCGCTACGGCTCGCCTTACAGCAACGAGTCAGCAAAGAACCCTTACGCAACAAACGCGCCGAAGCTCTATGACCAAGACGGTAACTATCGAGGTCGCCTCAGCGCGAATCCATACGATCCAGACAGCACGAGCAATCCTTACGGACGATACGGCAGCCCGTATTCGTCTGACAGCATCAACAACCCCTACGGGGCAGGAAATCCGTATGGCCGACCGCTAACCGTTGTGCCCCAGAACTGACTACTTGACTTATTGGCCGCAGAGAATTGGTTCGAGCCTAGGAGCCGTGGGCGCTTGGTCTCGAGCGGCGGCCTGCACTGTGAACTGATGGGGTGGATGCCCCCCTCCGGCCGGCACCGTAAGGTGCCCGCGAGCGCCATGAAGGCGCGTTGGAAGGAGGAGCCGTGGCGATCGATCTCGCCAAGCGAAACTTCCAAGTCTGCGCGACTTCAGGCCGGAATTATCTAGGAAAATCGACAACCTCAAGGGGTTGGATGGTGCCGCAAGAGGGATTCGAACCCCCGACCCCCTCATTACGAATGAGGTGCTCTACCAGCTGAGCTATTGCGGCGACGGGTGGGGCTCTACCAGCCCTGCCCAATCTTGGCAAGACGAACGGAGCAGAACATGCCCCGTCTTCTCACGATTTGCGCAGCTTTTCCGTTTCGGGCTTTTCCTGGCCGAGCGCGACGATGCCACGGCGGATGGCGCGGGTGCGGGTGAAATGCTTGTGCAGGGTCTCGCCATCGCCGAAGCGAATGGCGCGGGTCAGCACCGAAAGGTCTTCGCTGAAGCGCCCCAGCATCTCCAGAACCGCTTCCTTGTTGTGCAGGAAGACGTCGCGCCACATCGTCGGGTCGGATGCCGCGATGCGGGTGAAATCGCGAAAGCCGCCGGCCGAGAACTTGATCACCTCGGACTGGGTCACCGCCTCGAGATCCTCGGCCGTGCCGACGATATTGTAGGCGATCAGGTGCGGCAGATGGCTGGTGACGGCAAGCACGAGATCATGATGCTGCGCACTCATCACCTCGACCAGGGCGCCCATGCCCTCCCAGAAATGCCGGGTGCGCGAAACCGCGCCGTCATCGCTGCCGTCCGGCGGAGTGAGGATGCACCAGCGATTCAGGAAGAGGCTGGCAAAGCCCGCATCCGGGCCGGAATTCTCTGTGCCCGCAACCGGATGGGCCGGGACGAAATGCACGCCCGCTGGCAGATGCGGCGCGACAGCCTCGACCACCGCGTTCTTGACCGAGCCGACATCCGAGACGATCGCGCCCTGCTTCAGGGCAGACGCGATCTCACCTGCGACCGCACCGCAGGCGCCGACGGGCACGCAGAGAATGACCAGATCGGCATCGGCCACGGCGGCCTGCACGGTCTCCGCCACCTCATGGCCGAGATCGAGCTCGCGGGCGCGGGCCCGCACGCCCTCGTCCCGGTCGCTCAGGACGATGCGCCCGGCCAGATTGAGATCCTTGGCCGCATGGGCGATCGACGAGCCGATCAGCCCGATGCCGATGATCGCGAGGCAGCCGAAGATCGGCTCCTCACGCCGCGGAGCAAAGCTCTCGGTCGTCGCCGTCATTGCTTGCCGGCCAGGAAGTCGCCAAGCGCCGCAACGACGAGGCGGTTCGCCTCCTCGGAGCCGATTGTCATGCGCAGCGCGTCCGGCAGGCCATAGGCCCCGACGCTGCGCAGGATCAGCCCACGCTGGCTCAGGAAGGCGTCAGCCTCCTTCGCCGTCTTGCCGGAGGTTTTTGGGAAATGGATCAGGATGAAGTTGCCGACCGACGGCGTGACGGTCAGGCCGAGCCTTTCCACCTCGGCCGTCGTCCAGGCGAGCCAGGTCTCGTTGTGCTGGAGCGCGGCCGCGACATGGGCTTCGTCGGCGATCGCAGCGGTGCCGGCCTCGATCGCCGCGCCGTTGACGTTGAACGGGCCGCGGACGCGGTTGAGCGCATCGATGACATGGGCAGGCCCGTAGAGCCAGCCGAGGCGCAGATTGGCGAGGCCGTAGATCTTTGAGAAGGTGCGCGCCATCACGACGTTCTCGTTGGTCGCCACCAGTTCGAGCCCCGACGCATAGTCGTTGCGACGGACATATTCGGCATAGGCGGCGTCGAGCACCAGCAGCACATCGGAGGGCAGGCCGGCATGCAGGCGCTTGACCTCCTCGAAGGGCAGATAGGTGCCGGTCGGGTTGTTGGGATTGGCGAGGAAGACGATCTTCGTCCGTGGCGTCACCGCCTTCAGGATCGCGTCGACATCGGCGGTGAGATTGGCCTCGGGCACGACCACGGGCTTGCCGCCGGCCGCCAGGATGGCGATGCGGTAAACGAGGAATCCGTGCTCGGTGAAGATGCCCTCGTCATCGTCGCCGAGATAGGTCTTGGTGACGAGTTGCAGCAATTCGTCGGATCCCGAGCCGCACACGAGGCGTGCGGGGTCGAGGCCGTAGCGCGACGCGATCGCCTCACGCAGCTTGGTGGCMGAGCCGTCCGGATAGAGCTCGAGCTTGCCCTTGAGGCTGTCAAAGGCGGCGATTGCCTTCGGGCTCGGGCCGAGCGGGGTCTCGTTCGAGGAAAGCTTATGCAGCTTCACCCCCGCCGGAGCCGTGGACTTGCCGGGCACATAGGCCTCGATATCGAGGACACCGGGACGCGGAACAGGGCGGGAAGCAGGCGTGGCCATGGCTTGTGGACCTTGTCAGGGGAATGAGATGGAGATCAGCGGACTGGCTTGACGGCAAAACGGGCGGCGTGGCTGCCGATTTCGGCGAACTCGCTGAGGCCCGCAGGTTCGAGCGCGGCACGGATCGCGCTCTGCTCGACTTCTCCCGAAGCAGCGACCAGCAGCGAAAGATGCGAACCGTCGGCGGCGCTGGCGGAGACCTCGGCGAGATGCTGGGCGAGACCTGCACGCAGCGTCTCCGACCAGCGTTCAACCCTGGCGGCATAAAGCACGATCTCGCGCACGGCCGCATCCGCAAGCGGCTTGGCGATGCAGTAGACCGGTGTGCCCGCGGGATGGTCAGGCCGCTCGATGAAGGGCAGGCGCGCGATGATCTTCGGCCGCTCCGGGCCGATGAGATCGCGCCACCAGACACCGGCGCTGGCGCCGAGGTCCATGCGGAAGATGCCGAGATCCCCAGCGGATTCGGCAACGGCAGCGATCACCGCACGCGCATGCTCGTGGGTAACGAAGGGCACGGTGAAGCCGAAATGGAACCGCGCGGAATCGCGCATCGCCGCGTCGCCGCCCGAGACATCGGCATGGACGGCGTAATTCGCCTGAACATAGGTGAAGGTCGCGATGATGATGCGCCAGATGCCCTCGACGGTGTCGAGTGGCAGCAGGCCCTTATGACGCAGCGCCAGCCGCTTCATCATGTCGGCCTCGCGGCCGGGCCGGAATGCCGAACCCGACACCTGCGTCTTCTTCACGGCGATCAGCGTTTCGATGATCTGCGAGCGCTCCATCAAGAGCGCGTGCATCTCGCTGTCGATGCGGTCGATCTCACCGCGCAGATCGGCAAGGGTGGTCGGAGCGATTTCGGTCATGGCGTGATCTTGGCGCGTGAGGCGACGGACGCGCGTCTCTTAGACCTCAAGCCCGCGCTTAGCAAAGCCAGCTTCGCGCGGGGCCGCGTTGACAGCGCGCCTGCGGCACGCCATCGGTAAGTTCGATCTTTCGAACGAGCCGACCGGCAAGACAAATCAGCCTGTCAAAGCGGACGACGATGCGCGACGAAATCCTGAGCCTTGCAGACCCGCTGAAGGAAGCGAACGATCCCTCGAGCCCGRTCGTCCGGTTCGACGCAGCCACGCCGCTGGTGATGGATTGCGGCGTGGCGCTCGACAGCTGGCAGATCGCCTACCAGACCTATGGCGAACTCAATGCGGCCCGGTCGAATGCCGTCCTCGTCTGTCATGCCCTGACCGGCGACCAGCATGTCGCCAGCCGCAACCCGATCACCGGCAAGGGCGGCTGGTGGGCGGCGATGATCGGCCCCGGCAAACCGATCGACACCGACCGCTTCTTCGTGATCTGCGCCAATGTCGTCGGCGGCTGCACCGGCACGACGGGGCCGGCCTCGACCAACCCGGACACCGGCAAGCCCTGGGGCCTCGGCTTCCCGATGGTGACGATCCGCGACATGGTGCGGGCACAGGCGCATCTGGTCGATGCGCTCGGCATCGAGTCGCTGTTCTGCGTCGCCGGCGGCTCGATGGGCGGCATGCAGGTGCTGGAATGGGCAGCGAGCTATCCCGCACGCGTCTTCTCGGCGCTGCCGCTTGCGACCTCCGCCAAGCACTCGGCCCAGAACATCGCTTTCCACGAAGTCGGCCGCCAGGCGGTGATGGCCGATCCTGACTGGCGCGGCGGGCGCTATCTCGAAGAAGGCACGCGTCCGTCCAAAGGCCTCTCCGTGGCGCGCATGGGTGCGCATATCACCTATCTGTCGGAACCCGCTCTGCACCGGAAATTCGGCCGCAAGCTGCAGGATCGCGAGGCGCCGACCTTCTCCTTCGATGCCGATTTCCAGGTCGAAAGCTACCTGCGGCACCAGGGCCTGAGCTTCGTCGAACGCTTCGACGCCAATTCCTATCTCTATGTGACGCGCGCGATGGATTATTTCGACATCGCCGCCGATCATGACGGCGTGCTCGCCAAGGCCTTCGCGGGCACGAAGACGCGCTTCTGCGTCGCCTCCTTCACCTCGGACTGGTTGTTCCCGACCGCGGATTCGCGTGCCGTCGTTCATGCGCTCAATGCTGCCGGCGCTTCGGTCTCCTTCGTCGAGCTTGAAAGCGACAAGGGCCACGACGCCTTCCTGCTGGAGGAACCGAACCTGTTTGCGACCACGCGCGGCTTCATCAATGCGGCAGCTCGGGCAAGAGGGTTGTGAGGCCATGGCGCTGAGCGAGACCTATACCAATCGCATCGACCTCAAGCTCGTCGCCGAGATGGTGACGCCGGGCACGCGCGTGCTCGATGTCGGCTGCGGCGACGGCGCATTGCTGGCCCTGCTGGCCGAGACGCGCCAGGTCGACGCACGCGGCATCGAACTGTCTCGCGAGGGTGTCGCGGGCTGCGTCGCGCGGGGGCTGTCGGTGATCCAGGGCGACGCCGATACCGACCTCGCCGACTATCCCGATGATTCCTTCGACTACGTCATCCTCTCCCAGACGATCCAGGCGACGCGCAATCCGCGCCTGGTTCTGGAGCACATGCTGCGCATCGGCCGTCGCGCCATCATCTCCTTCCCGAATTTCGGGCATTGGCGCATGCGCAGCCAGATCTTCTTCCGCGGCCAGATGCCGGTGACCGATGCCCTGCCCTATTCCTGGTGGGACACCCCGAACATCCATTTCTGCACGATCCGCGACTTCGTCACCCTGTGCGATGTCGTCGGCGCACAGAAGGAGCGCGCCGTCGCGCTCGATGCGGCGGGCGGCAAGGTTGGCGTCAGCGCACCCTGGTGGTTCTGGAACCTGTTCGGCGCGCAGGCGGTGTTCCTGCTGAAGCGAGGCTGAGCCCTCCCGCTCCCGAGACCGAGTGCCGGACGAAGCGTCGGCGGATCGGCGCAGCGCAGCCCTAAAACGAGAAAAGGGCCGCTTGCGCGGCCCTTCCCTCATCCATCTCGCGGCGGTCGCTGCCTCCTTCCCAGTTGGGAAGAACGAGGTCGTACCGTCCCTATTAGTTCAGCGGCACGCCCTCAGGCCGCCTTTCGCGGGTGACGCTGACATCGCCCAGCATCAACCCGGTCGGCCCAACGGTGACCTTCACCGTCTCGCCATCCGTGACCTTGCCGGCGAGCAGCAGTTCCGCCAGCGGGTCCTGCACCGTTTTCTGGATTACCCGCTTCAGCGGACGTGCGCCATAGGCGGGATCGTAGCCCTTGTCGGCCAGCCAGGCGCGGGCGTCTTCGGAGAGATCGAGCACKATCTTGCGGTCGGTCAGCAGCCTGGCGAGGCGTGCCAGCTGGATATCGACGATCGCCCCCATATCCGCCCGCTTAAGGCGATGGAACAGGATGATGTCGTCGATACGGTTCAGGAACTCGGGCCGGAAAACCTGCCTGACCACGCCCATGACATCGTCACGCACGGCGTCGCTGTCCTGCCCTTCGGGCTGGTTCACCAGGAACTCCGAACCGAGATTCGAGGTCATGATGATCAGCACGTTGCGGAAATCGACCGTGCGGCCCTGACCGTCCGTCAGACGACCATCGTCGAGCACCTGCAGGAGCACGTTGAAGACGTCCGGATGCGCCTTCTCGACCTCGTCGAAAAGGACGACCTGATAGGGTCGGCGCCGTACGGCTTCGGTCAGTGCTCCACCTTCTTCGTAACCGACATAGCCGGGAGGCGCGCCGATGAGACGCGAGACCGAGTGCTTCTCCATGTATTCCGACATGTCGAGGCGCACCATCGCCGTATCGTCGTCGAACAGGAACGACGCCAGCGCCTTGGTAAGCTCGGTCTTGCCGACACCCGTGGGTCCGAGGAACATGAAGGAGCCGATCGGCCGGTTCGGGTCCTGCAGGCCGGCACGGGCACGCCGCACGGCTGTCGAGACCGCCTCCACCGCCTCACGCTGGCCGACGACTCGCGCTGCCAGCACCTCCTCCATCCGGAGCAGCTTGTCCTTCTCGCCTTCAAGCATGCGGTCGACCGGCACACCGGTCCAGCGGCTGACGACCTGCGCAACATGGTCAGGCGTCACCGCCTCTTCCACCATGCCAGAGGTATCGCCAATCGCCTCGACCTCGGCGAGCTGCTTCTCCAATTGCGGGATCTCGCCATAGGCGAGCTCGCCTGCACGCTGATACTCGCCCTTGCGCTGCGCCTGGGCCAGTTCGTTGCGGGCATTGTCGAGCTTGGTCTTGATCTCGGCCGCCTGGCCGAGCTTGTCCTTCTCCGCCTTCCAGCGGGCCGTGATTGTGGCCGAACGCGTTTCAAGATCGGCGAGTTCGGATTCCAGCCGCTTCAACCGCTCCTTCGAGCCGCTGTCGCTCTCCTTCTTGAGAGCCTCCTGCTCGATGCGCAGGCGCACGATCTCGCGGTCGATCGAATCCAGCTCCTCGGGCTTCGAATCGACCTGCATGCGTAGGCGCGCCGAAGCCTCGTCGACAAGGTCGATCGCCTTGTCGGGCAGGAAGCGGTCGGTGATGTAGCGGTTCGACAGGGTCGCGGCCGAGACAAGCGCCGAGTCCGTGATGCGAACGCGGTGATGCTGCTCGTATTTCTCCTTGAGGCCGCGCAGGATCGAGACCGTATCCTCGACCGTCGGCTCGTCGACAAAGACGGGCTGGAAGCGGCGTGCAAGCGCGGCGTCCTTCTCGACATATTTGCGGTACTCGTCGAGCGTGGTCGCGCCGACGCAGTGCAGTTCGCCGCGCGCGAGCGCCGGCTTCAGCAGGTTCGAGGCATCCATGGCGCCGTCCGTCTTGCCCGCACCGACCAGGGTGTGCATCTCGTCGATGAACAGGATGACGCCACCATCGGAGCTGGAGACCTCGTTGAGCACCGCCTTCAGGCGCTCCTCGAACTCGCCACGATATTTCGCACCCGCGATGAGCGAGCCCATGTCGAGCGCAAGCAGTTCCTTGTCCTTCAGGCTCTCCGGCACGTCACCATTGACGATGCGCAACGCAAGGCCCTCGGCGATGGCGGTCTTGCCGACGCCGGGCTCGCCGATCAGGACGGGATTGTTCTTGGTGCGGCGGCTCAGCACCTGGATGGTGCGACGGATCTCCTCGTCGCGGCCAATGACCGGGTCGAGCTTGCCCTCGCGGGCAGCAGCGGTGAGATCCCGCGCATATTTCTTCAGCGCGTCATAGGCCTGCTCGGCAGAGGCTGAGTCCGCGGTGCGACCCTTGCGGATCGCCTCGATCGCGGCATTCAGCGCCTGCGGCGTCACGCCGGCCTTGGCCAGCGCCTTGCCGGCCTCGGTTTCCTTCTCGACCGCGAGGGCCAGAAGAAGGCGCTCGACCGTGACGAAGGAATCGCCGGCCTTGTCCGCAGCCTTTTCCGCCGTATCGAAGACACGGGCGAGGCCTGGCGTCAGATGCAGGCCGCTGGCGCCACCGCCGCTGACCTTGGGCAGCTTTGCGAGCGCCGCATCGGTCAGTTGCAAGGCAAGTTTCGACTGGCCACCCGACCGATCGATCAGGCCGGCTGCCATGCCCTCGCTGTCATCAAGCAGCGCTTTCAAAAGATGTTCGGGCGTAAACTGCTGGTGTCCGTCGCGCAGCGCAATCGTCTGYGCCGCCTGCAGGAAACCCTTTGCCCTGTCGGTGTATTTCTCAATGTTCATATTGTCGCTCCGCCCGCCGGCACGCCCCGTGGCGACGCATCCGGCTGCCTTTCATCAGGATAGGGCTCCCGAGGGACACCCTTCGCAACCAAAGATAGTGTGACATCCGCGCAACGGAAGGGGGCCCCTTGCGAATGATTGACGGCGCCCTTCCGACAGGCTCAGCCTTGGCCATGGCGGGAACAAGGCGACAGCAGGCGATTCGCAAAGCGTTGAGGGCGCTCGCCCCCGGCATTCCGCTTGCCGATGCCGAAGCGGTCCTGGCGCTCGCCGAGCGCCGCCGCATGAAGGATCTGCCGCCCTCGACGGCGCTCTGGCTCGCTCTCGGCAGCCATGTCCGCCACGTCCATACCGATTACGAGCGGCTTCTGGCGGAAGGGTACGACCGCGACGCGGCGCGCTTTTTCGTCGTCGAKGACACCGATGCAGTGCTCTCCGCCTGGGGCTGCCAGCGCTCCGTGGAGAACGAAGAGGCCGAGGCCGAGGAGGCTTGAAGTCAACCTGATCGAACCGATGCAAGGATTTGATCGGTCCCGCCTCGTAGAACCCGCTATATCACCCCTGCCCGATCAGCCTGCGGACTGAAAGACTCCATGCGTGTCGCCTCGCTCTATCGCTACCCCGTCAAGGGTCTCTCGCCCGAACCCGTGCAATCGGCTTCGCTGAGCACGGGGGGCTTTTTCCCTGGAGACCGGCTTTTCGCCATCGAGAACGGCCCTTCCGGCTTCGACCCGGCCGCGCCCGTCCATCAGCCGAAGATCAAGTATCTGATGCTGATGCGCAATGAATCGCTGGCACGGCTGCAGACGCGCTATGACGACGAAAGCCGCGCGCTTGTCATCAGGCAGGATGGACGCGAGACCGTGCGGGCCGACATGACGACGCAGGACGGCCACGCGGCCCTGACGGCCTTCTTTGAAGGTTTCATGCCGGACGAGCTGCGCGGCAAGCCGCAATTGCTCACCGCCCCGCAAAGCTATCGCTTCATGGATTCACGCTCGGGGTTCATGTCGATCATCAACCTCGCCAGCGTCGCGGATCTCGGCAACCACCTTGGCACCCGGCTCGATCCGCTGCGCTTCCGCGGCAATGTCATGGTCGAGGGGCTGGCCGCCTGGGCGGAGAACGACCTGGTCGGGCAGGAGCTGTCCACGCCGTCGGGCCTGCGCCTGCGTGTGATCAAGCGAATCGAACGCTGCGCGGCAACCAATGTCGACCCGCAGACCGGAGCCCGCGATCTCCAGATCCCGAAGGCGTTGATGAAGACCTATGGCCATGTCGACTGCGGAATCTACTGCGAGATTCTGAGTAGCGGCACGCTGACCGCTGGCATGCATCTCGAAAGCCAGGCCCCGCAAGCGACGCTCGACCTCGGCGTCGCCTGAGCCAAAAAAAACAGGGGCCCGTCGGGCCCCTGTCATATCTGGTCAAACCGGAGCGCCTTACTCGGCAGCGCTATCGGTTTCCGAACCCAGCGCGTCCATGACTTCGCGTGGCGAGCGGCGGCGGCGCGTGCGCTTCGGTGCGGCAGCCTCTTCGGCGGCCGGCGCTTCGGCAGGAGCAGCAGCAGCCTCGACCGGTGCCGCAACGGGCTCCTCGGCGACGGCGATCGGAACCCGGACCGGATTGGTCAGGAAGGACGGAAGCGAAGCAGCGACATCGTTCGCCTCGCCTTCAGGCTCGACCTCCCGGCGCGGACGACGCTCGGCGCGCTCGGGACGCGGCCCCCGCTCCGGCCGGTCGCCRCGCTCGAAGCGACGCTCGCCCTGGCTCTGCGCCGGGGCGTTCTCGCCCTGCTCGGTAGAAGCCGGCTGCTCGGAACGCGGCGCGAAGCCCCCGGGCTGGCCGTTCTGCCCGCCTTCGGGACGGTCGAACCGGCGTTCACCACGATCGGGGCCACGGTCCTGGCGATCATTGYGATCGAAACGGCGGTTGTTGCGGTCGTTGAAGCGATCGGTGCGGGGCGGGCGGTCGAAGCGTTGGCCGTTGTTCTGCTGGCCATCCTGGCCCTCGCCATCCCCACGGGGGGCAGCATTCTGGCCATAGCCGTTGCCGTTCACGCCTCCCTGAGCCTGATGCCGCAGCTCAGGCTGAGGCGAGCCCTGCGGGAAGGCAGCGTTCTCATCGCCGTCACCCTCATCGTCCCCCTCGTCGCMCTCCTCACCAAAGGCGCGATTCGGCGGGAAGCTATGGCCGTATTGCTGGGCCATCTGCTCCTGCGCCGCGAGAAGGATGCGATAATAGTGCTCAGCGTGCTGGAAATAGTTCTCAGCTGCGACCGGATCACCCGACGACTGGGCATCGCGCGCCAGCTGCAAGTACTTCTCCGCGACATGCTGAGCGGTACCACGAACTTTGACGTCCGGGCCGTTCGACTCGTAGCTGCGCTGCAACGGGTTGGGCGACTTTCGATTGCCGTTGTTGTTATTGTTATTGTTGTTGTTGTTACGGCCGCGCATACGCCGGTTCTGACCTGGTCTCATTCGCGTCTATCTCGCGCTCTGTCTGTTCAAAGCAACCGGGTCACTGTCATACGCGTACCGGCACGCGGCGGGTTGCGGCGCCGTGCCGGAGGGAGTCGACCTGAAGGGGCAATGCGCCGTTCTTGGTCTTCACGCGCTCGTTTCCAAAAGAGGCGGTAACTCGCCCCATGAGCCGAACGGCACATCCATGCCTTCGGAATTCCGATCTTGCTTTGTCAGTTCCGTCAAACTTCGGACGTGTCCGGAGGCAAATCCTCGTCAATCAGGAGGAGGTTGCCCTAGGCTCGGCGCTGACGACACCAGCTTCGKCTGGTATCTGCATAGCGGCTTTTGCGTCCGGTTCCAAGCAAATTMGCACAATCTCTGTGCGTATCCGGTTCAGCGGGAGAAGATCAGCGCGCGCTCGTGTCCACCAAGGTCCTTGCGCGCTCCGTGATACCGGAAGCCTTCGGCCCGCATCAAGGCAGAGACATCCGGCTCCTGCCCGGCACCGATCTCGAAAATAACGATGCCACCCGGTGCCAGAAACGGCGTCAGCTCGCGCGCGAAGAGCCGATACGGAACGAGCCCGTCGATCCCGCCATCCAGCGCCAGGAGCGGATCATAGGCGCGCACAGCCACATCCAACCCGGGAATCTCATCGCCTGGAATATAGGGCGGATTGGAGACGATCAGGTCGAAGCGGCCCTCAAGGTCCTTCACCCAGTCGCCTTCCCGAAACGCCACGCGGTCACCGACGCCATTTGCAAGGGCATTTGCGGCTGCGACCTTGCAGGCCTCTCCCGACAGATCGATACCCAGGCCCCTGGCCTGCCTGAACTCACTCAGGATCGCGATGAGCAGGCAGCCCGTGCCAGTCCCGAGGTCCAGCACCGACAACGCGTCCCCGCGCCTCTCACGAAGGGAATGGACCGCGGCCTCGACGAGCGTCTCGGTATCGGGGCGCGGCTCGAGCGTCGCTGGCGAGAGCTTGAAGGTCAGTCCCCAGAACTCACGCTCGCCGAGGATGCGCCAGACAGGTTCGCCTGCCAGCCGCCGCGCGACGTAGCCATCCAGATCCGCGGCGGCCTGCTCACCGAGCAGAGCGTCGTCCTCCCCGCCGGCCCCAGCCACGGCTTCAACAAGAAGGCGCGCATCAAGTATCGGCGTATCGCCCCCCGCAGCGCGCAGACGCGCCGCAAGCTGCCGGCGTGCCTCCCGAATGGTCAGCACACCGACAGCTTGTGGCGAAGGCGTTAGAGCGTCGCCACCGCTCTGCAGTGGCGACGTCACTGGGTTGGTGCTCGCATCGACATCAATTGCCCTGCATCTTGTGGTCCATGCAAATCTTCATCTTCTGATTGATTGAAGATTTACTCTCGCGCGCTCCGTGCATTTCCTGCGAACACGCCTTGCGCGCCTGCGACTGCGTCATCGCATTCTGCAGCGGCACGGCCTGTCCCTGGACGACGCGGCCAAAAGTCTGAGTCTGCGCCTCAGCGGTCCCTGCCGTAGCCAGCGCCATCAGACCGGTCATCGCAATCACTGATGCAAGTTTCATGGTTTCCTCCAGCCTGCTTTCAGGTCGATATGGAAACAACGCCAGTCCGGTAAAAAGGTTTCACGCGCCGCTTTGCGCTGCAAGCAACGTCGCCTGGTGCTCCGCCGTAAGGGCATCGATGATCTCGTCGAGCGCCAGCCCCTGCATCATCTCGTCGAGCTTGTAGAGCGTCAGGTTGATGCGATGGTCGGTCACRCGGCCCTGCGGGAAATTGTAGGTGCGGATCCGCTCGGACCGGTCACCGGAGCCGATCTGCGAGCGTCGGTCCGCCGCGCGTTCGGCGTCGGCCTTCATGCGCTCCATGTCGTAGAGCCGGGCGCGCATCAACTCGAAGGCACGCGCCTTGTTCTTGTGCTGCGAGCGCTCATCCTGGACCACGACCACGATCCCGCTCGGGATATGGGTCAGGCGGACGGCCGATTCGGTTTTGTTGACGTGCTGGCCGCCGGCGCCCCCGGCACGCATCGTGTCGATGCGCAGATCGTTGTCATTGAGCGCGACGTCGACCTCGGTCGCCAACGGCAGCATCGCCACCGTCGCGGCCGAGGTGTGAATGCGGCCGCTCGCCTCGGTATCCGGCACGCGCTGGACGCGGTGAACCCCGGATTCAAACTTGAGCTTGGCATAGACGCCCCGGCCCGAGATCTCCGCGATGACTTCCTTGTAGCCCCCAACCGTGCCTTCGCTCTCCGAGATGATGTCGACGCTCCAGCCCTTCTGCGAGGCGTAGCGCTGATACATCCGCAGCAGGTCTCCGGCGAAGAGCGAGGCCTCGTCGCCGCCGGTGCCGGCCCGGATTTCCAGAATGACGCCGCGTTCGTCGGCAGCGTCCTTGGGCAGGAGAGCGATCAGGATCTGGTGGGCACGCGTGTCGATCTCGGCTCGAGCGGTGTCCCGCTCCTCATAGGCGAGATCGCGGAATTCGCTGTCGGTCGCCGGATCGTCGATCAGCCCCTGCGCCTCGTCGAGAGAGGCCTGCGCATTGCGCCAGGAGGCAATCGCTGCAACGACGGGTTCGAGCTCCGCCAGCTCCTTGGCAAGCTCTACCGTACGCACGGCATCGGTCGAGCGATTGATCTCGTCGGTGGCAACGGCGTGGCGAGCGACGATGCTGTCGAGACGGTCTTGAGGAAGCTGAAGGGACATCAGGAACTCGGAAACACTGTTTGGGGACCGGCGAAGCGCGCTTCAGCGTCGCTAGACCGGCACTTTCAATTCGGTCGCCAATGCCGAAAGCTGCGAACGCAGGCTCGATGCACCATCGGAAGAGGCGAGCATCCAATCCATACGCTCGCGCAGCTTCCTGACGTCAAGCGCACGCAGCATCGCCTTGACCGGCCCGAACGACGCCGCCGACATCGAGAAGGAGCGATAGCCTAGGCCGATCAGCGCCATCGTCTCCAGCGGCTTGCCACCCATTTCACCGCAGACCGAGACCGGGCAACCTGCCTCGCCCGCAGCCTCAACGATCGTGCGCAGCGCGCGGAGCGCTGCAACGCAAAGCGGATCGAAACGCTCGGACACCCGGCGGTTCTCACGATCGGCTGCGAACAGGAACTGCATCAGATCATTCGTGCCGATCGACAGGAAGTCGGCCTCGCGCGAGATTTCTGCCAGTTCGAACAGCAGCGATGGCACTTCGACCATGACGCCGAGCTCGAGATTGGTGGGCGCCGGACGCTCCTGCTTCTCCATCATGGCGAGCTCGCGGCGCACGATGAAGCGCGCGCGCAGGAACTCGTCCACGGTCGCGACCATGGGCAGCATGATGCGCATGTCCTGGCCGGCTCCGGCCCGCAGCATCGCCCTGATCTGGCCGCGCAGCAGGCGCGGCTTGTCGAGGCCGATCCGGATCGCGCGCCAACCGAGCGCCGGATTCTCCTCCTCGACGCGTTCCATATAGGGCAGCACCTTGTCGCCGCCGATATCGAGCGTCCGGAAGACAACCGGCCGGCCCTGCGCCGCCTTGAGCACGGCCCCGTAGAGAGATTGCTGTTCGGTCGTCGTCGGCATGTGCTGAGCGACCATGAATTGCAGTTCGGTGCGGAACAGCCCGATCCCTGCGGCGGCGGTCTCATCGAGACTGTGCATGTCGACCAGAAGGCCGGCATTGATCTGGAGGTTGATCTCGACCCCGTCCTTGGTGACGGCCGGCAGATCCTTGAGCTTGCGGTACTGTTCCTGCTTGCGGGCGCGCAGGCGGGCCTTGTCCTTGTAGGCGTTCTCGACGTCCGGCTGCGGACGGATCTGCACCTCGCCAGCCTGGCCATCGACGATGACGGCGTCGCCGGACTGGATCAGCGCGGTTGCGTTGACGATCTCGCCGACGGCCGGAATGCCAAGCGCCCGCGCCACGATGGCGATGTGGCTGGTCGGTCCGCCTTCCTCGAGGATAAGCCCACGCAAACGGACGCGGTCATAATCGAGCAGCGCCGCCGGCCCCATCGAGCGGGCGATCAGGATGGCGTTCTCGGGCAGCTTCTCGTGAGCAACGCCATTCGCCTTGCCCATCAGGGTCCGCAGCAGCCGATTGGCGAGATCGTCGAGATCGTGCAGGCGCTCCCTGAGATAAGGGTCGGTCTGGCGCAGCATTTTGGCGCGGGTGTCGGATTGCACACGCTCAACCGCCGCCTCGGCGGTGAGGCCGGTCATCACCACCTCGCGCATCCGCCTGAGCCAGCCCTGGTCATGGGCGAACATGCGGAATGTTTCGAGAACGTCACGATGCTCGCCGGTATGAGCCACGTCGCCACGCTCGATCAGTTCGTCGATCGCGGTGCGCATCTCGGCGATAGCGGCCTCGAGCCGCTTGACCTCGCGGGCAGGATTCTCGGCAATCAGATTGGTGATCGCGACCCGGGGTTCGTGGAGAACGGCGTAGCCGAGCCCGACACCGTCCGCCAGCTTGACKCCGACACCGTGAATCGGCCGGTCGAGGCCAATCATGCTGCCGGGCGGCGCCAGCGATTTCAGCCCGCCGGCCGCGATCATCTCCGCCATGATCATGGCGGTGGTCTGCAGTGTCTCGATCTCTTCCTCGTTGTAGAGCCGCGACGCGCGATTCTGGATGACGAGGACGCCCATCACGGCACCGCCGCGCAGGATCGGGACGCCAAGGAAGGAATGATAAATCTCTTCGCCCGTCTCCGGACGATAGGAGAAGGCCGGGTGCGACTGCGCGTCGGACAGGGCTACAGGCTCGGCTTCGCTCGCGATCAGGCCAACGAGACCTTCGTCGGCGCGCATCCGGGTCAGGTGCACCGCCTCGCGATTCAGGCCCTCGGTCGCATAGAGTTCAAGCGAACCGTCCTCGAGCAGGACATAGACCGAACACACCTCCGCGACCAGATTGCCGGCGATCAGGACGACAAGCCGATCCAGCCGCTCCTGCGGGCTGACGGGCGCTGCCATGACCTCGCGGAGACGGCGCAGCAGAACGCCCGGACCTCCGAGAGCGCCTCGCATCAAATCGGCCCTCCGCCCGCCTCCTCAGACATCGTTGCCGATGCCGCTCGCAGACCTGATACCTGGCTCCGGATGAGTCGGCAGCATGCCCCGGTTCTTGTCGCCTTCTAGCGAGCGAAAGGAGTGTTCGGCAAGGGCCGCCGTTACAACCCCGAGGTGAAATCGGCGGCAGCGCTTCTCATTAATGTGGCAAGCGCCCGTTTCCAGCCGCGATTTGTGACAGATCCGACAATGTCGGAACGGTMGTTGCGGCGCCGCTTGCGGATTTGGCCGGAGCGCGCGAAGTCGCCGGTCGCTGCTTGGCTCCGGTCGCCGGCTTGGCGCGAACCGCTCTCTTGGTCGCTGGGAGCGTCACCGGAAACCCGGCTTCGCCCTCTGAGAGCGCGGCAAGATAGGTCTCGGTCCACCAGCCGATATCGGTTGCTGCGATGGTGGCGTAGAGCTTCTCGAAACGCCGGATTCGTTCCGGCTTCGGCATGACCAGCGCCTGCTGGATCGCCTCCGACATTTCCGAGAGATCGTAGGGATTGACGATCAGCGCGTCCTTCATCTGGCGCGCCGCCCCGGCAAAGCGCGAAAGGACCAGCACGCCGGGATCGGCGGGATCCTGCGCCGCAATGTATTCCTTGGCGACCAGGTTCATGCCGTCGCGCATCGGCGTCACCAGCCCGACTTGGGCACGGCGATAGAAGCCGGCCAGGACATTGCGGGAATAGGCCTTCTTGACCACGCGGATCGGCGTCCAGTCGAATTCGCCCAGCGCTGCGTTGATCCGCCCGGCCGTCTCGTCCGACTGGCGATCGAGTTCCGCATATTCAGGAACATCTGAGCGGGAGGGTGGCGCGATTTGCAGCATACCGACACGGCCGCGCTGCTCGGGATTTTCCAGCAGGAAGCGCTCGAAGGCCTCCAGGCGTTGGACGATTCCCTTGGAGTAATCGAGGCGATCGACGCCGATGACCAGCTTGCGGTCTCCAAAGGCCTCGGTCGCGCGCCGGATCGACACCGCGGTCGTGCGCGCAGAACTCGTCGCAAGCTTGCGAAAGCCTTCGACATCGATGCCGATCGGGAAAGATTTGACCTGGATCGAACGCCGACCGAGGCGGACCCCGTCGCCATCGACCTTTGCGCCGCAGAGATTGACCAGTCCGCTCACCACATTGCGCGCATCGATCTCGGTCTGCAGTCCAACGAGGTCATAGGCGCCGACCGTCTTCATCAGGGTGATGCTCGAGGGCAGAGCGCCAAAGACCTCGGAGGGCGGCCAGGGGATGTGGTGGAAATAGCCGATCCGGTTCTTCACCCCGAGCCGCCGAAGTTCCGCAGCCAAGGGGATCAGGTGGTAATCGTGAACCCAGATCAGGTCGTCCGGCCGCAACATCGCGACGAGCGCCCTGGCAAAGCGGCGATTGACGGCGAGATAGCCCGCATAGTCGGCCCGCGAGAACTCGGTCAGACCGAGCCGGTAATGCATGTTCGGCCAAAGGGCCCGGTTCGAGAAGCCGAGATAATAGGTCTGCCGCTCCTCCTCGCTCAGATCGGTCACCGCATAGGTCACCTTGCCGCGCTGGAGCGTCCGCACCGCACGGGTCTTCTCTTCGCTGACATGCCCGCTCCAGCCGAACCAGAGCCCGCCATGTTTCTCCAACGCCTCCCGTAACGCGACGGCAAGACCGCCGGCGGCGACCTTCTCGCTGCGGTCGGGAATGGTGACGCGATTGGAAACGATGACGAGACGCATGTCCGGGAAAACTCCGATCAGCCGGCTGCCCGAATTTCGACACCGGAAGCGGGAACAGAACGCGCCGGCGCACGTAATGTTTCCGAGGGGCTTCGGATGTCAGATGGCGAAGCCGCGTCAGGCTCGCGCTGAAATCATGATGACTGTGGCAAACTGAAAGCAGAATGTGGCAAGTTCACTAACATCCGCCCATAGCGCGGATGATGCAAGAACCCTCGCTCAGGCATTGGACAGCTCACCTGTCGTTCTTTCGCCCGTTTCGTCACGCAAACAGAACGAGATGATGGAACTGATCGAATCGGAATCTACCAACGAATCCCGCGACTTCACCAAGGTGGCGAAGCAGGTCGCTCTGTTTCTCGACTTTGACGGAACGCTGGTCGAAATTGCGCCGATGCCCGACGAGGTCAAACTCGACAGGCAGCTCGCGCCGGCGCTCGATACGCTGCGCTCTACGCTGGGCGGAGCGCTGGCGCTTGTCTCCGGGCGCCCTATCCCCGACCTCGACGGGTTTCTCGCCCCCTATCACTTCGACATCGCCGGCCTTCATGGCGCACAGATCCGCCTCGGCGGAACCATCCGCAGCCAGGCGGACGCTCCCGAAGCCCTGCGCGAGGCGCTGCGGGAGCTCATCCGTTTCGCCAACAGCCATGTCGGCATCCTCGTCGAGGACAAACGGATCTCGGCCGCTCTGCACTGGCGCCTGGCGCCGCAACTCCAGGATGAATCCCTCGCGCTGGTCAGGAAGCTTGCAGCCGGGATGGGCCCCTCCGTGCGTTTGCAGGAAGGCAAATCGGTCGCCKAGCTGGTCCCAGCCGGGGCCAGCAAAGGCAACGCCATTTCCTGGCTGATGCGGGAAGCACCCTATAGCGGCCGGACACCGGTCTTCATCGGCGACGACATTACCGACGAGGCGGGCTTTGCCACGGTGAACGCGCTGGGCGGCCTGTCGATCCGCATCGGTGCGGGCGAAACCTGTGCCGGCCAGCGCCTTGCTTCCCCGACAGCGCTCCGCACCATCCTGCTCGCCGCCGCAGAAAGCGGCAGCCTGACGACTGACGCTTTCTGCCAAGGCTGATCATGACCGTAGAAACCTCCACCACGGCGCGGCATTCCGCCTCGCTCGATCTCGGCGTGATCGGCAATTGCTCGATCGCCGCACTGATCGACCGGCGCGCCCATATCGTCTGGGGCTGCTTTCCCCGCTTCGACCGCGACCCGGTTTTCTGTTCGCTGATCGACAACAAGCCCGATGACGGCGACGCCATGCCCGAGAAGGGCGTGTTCGCGATCGAACTCGTCGGCATGACGCGATGCGAACAAAGCTATCTCGACAACACCGCGATCCTTTCCTCAGTCCTGTCCGACGACCAGGGCAACGCCATCGAGATTCTCGATTTCGCGCCTCGTTTCGTGCGCTACGAGCGTTCTTTCCGGCCGCCGCTGCTGGTGCGGCGCGTGCGCCGGCTTTCTGGCCGGCCGCGTATCCGGGTCGTGCTGAAGCCATGCCTCGGCCTCGGCGAATTGCCGGACGAGATTACGCGCGGCTCCAACCATGTCCGCTATGTCGGCGCCGACCAGACGATCCGGCTGACGACGGATGCGCCGATCTCCTATGTGATGGACAGCGTCCCTTTCGCGGTCGACCGGACCTTCTCCTTCTTCATCGGCTCGGACGAGGCATTGCGCGCCGAGATCGAGACGACCGCGCGCGAGTTCCTGGACAAGACGACGGATTACTGGCGCGACTGGGTGCGCTCCCTCTCCATCCCCTTCGAGTGGCAGCAGGAGGTCATTCGCGCCTCGATCACGCTGAAGCTTTGCAGTTTCGAGGAGAGCGGCGCCATCGTCGCCGCGCTGACCACCTCGATTCCGGAAGCTCCCGGCACCCAGCGCAACTGGGACTACCGCTTCTGCTGGCTGCGCGACGCCTATTTCGTGGTGCATGCGCTCAATCGGTTGGGCACGACGCGGACGATGGAGGATTACCTCGGCTTCATCACCAATATCGTCGACACCTTCTCCGAGAGCGGAGCGGAGCATCTGCCGCCACTCTACCCGATCACGCGCGGCGGCGTGCTGACCGAATTCGAGGTGCCAAACCTGTCAGGCTATCGCGGGCACCAGCCCGTGCGTGTCGGCAACGGCGCAGCGACGCAAATCCAGAATGACGGCTACGGCGCCGTGGTGCTCGCGGCGACGCATTCCTTCTTCGACCGCCGCCTGATCCAGCCCGGCAAGGACGCGCTCTTCGGGCAGCTCGAGCGAATGGGCGAGCTCGCGATCGCAGTCTTCGACAAGCCCGACGCCGGCCCGTGGGAGCTGCGCGAGAAGCAGGTCGTGCATTCCTTCTCCAGCGTGATGTGCTGGGCGGCCTGCGACCGGCTCGCACGCATCGCCGGGACGCTCGGTCGCACCGACCGCAAGGACTATTGGCGTGGAGAGGCCAAACGTCTGAAGGGCGTCATTACCGACCAGATCTGGAACCAGGAGAAGGGCACCTTCGTCTCGACCTTTGGCGGCAGCGATCTCGACGCGACCCTGTTGCTGATTGCGGAGCTCGGCTTCGTCACGGCGGAGGATCCGCGCTATATTGCGACCGTCGAAACCATCGGCCGCGAGCTCGGCCGCGGCGACCTCCTGCTGCGTTACGGCACGCAGGATGATTTCGGCTTCATGCATACCGGCTTCTTGATCTGCGCCTTCTGGTATGTCGACGCGCTGCATGCGATCGGCCGGCGCGACGAAGCCAAGGACCTGTTCTGCCGCATCCTGAAACGGCGCAACAGCTTTGGCCTGCTTTCGGAGGATGCCGATCTCGAAACCGGCGAGCTCTGGGGCAATTTTCCGCAGACCTATTCCATGGTCGGGCTCATCAATTCGGCGATGCGGCTCAGCCGAAATTGGGAAGAGGCGTTCTGAGGGCCCACTGAAACAAGGGGCCATTCCCGCCATCGACGCTCGCCCCGGGAGCGAGCATCGATGCAGTTTGCGTCGCCGCCCTGTCAGCAGCGATTCGGCCGACGGATGGTCGGCGCGCGACCGCGCATCCGCGTCGGGGCAATGCGCCCGGACCTCACTCCATGCGCGCAGGCGTGCGCATCACGGCAAGCGCCAGCACCTGCGCCGCCGGCACGATGCTCTCGACTTCGAGGAATTCGTCGGGAGTGTGCGCCATTCCGCCGATCGGGCCGACAGAGCACAGCGTCGGGCAACCCTGCGCCGCAGTGAAGCCGGAATCCGCACAACCACCGGTGAACTCGGCGCTGACGCTGATCCCGAAGCTCGCGGCGGCATCACGATAGGTATCGTAGAGGGCAGCGGCCTCGGGGGTTTTCTCCAGCGGCACGAACTCGCCCTTGATGGTCAGTTTCGCACTCGAGCCTTCGACGATGGGGGTCTCGATGATGCCGCGGATCGCGCTGACCAGTTCATCGCGCTGCGCGGCCGTGACATAGCGCAGATCGATTTCGCACCAGGCATGGGGAGCGACCGTATTGACGGTCTGGCCGCCGCCGATCAGCCCGACATTGACGGTGACGCCTCGCTCGAGATCGGTCAGCCCCTGAAGCTTCGGGATCTTGTGGCCGAGGTCGACAATGGCCGAGACGCCCTTCTCGTAATTTGCGCCGGAATGGGCGGCCTTGCCGACGAATTCGGCACGCATGAAGACGCCACCCTTGCGGCCGCTGGTGATCGACTGCTTGTGATCGCGCAGGAACTCGGTGCCAGGCGGCAGCCGGCTCGGCTCGGCATTGAAGACACAGCGCGATTCACGCGCCGCCGCCTCGATGATCGGGCGCGAAGAGGGGGAAGCGATCTCCTCGTCGCTCGTCGTCAGCATGGTGAGCGGAGCGGAAAGCCCACCGCATTCGGCAAAGGCGGCGGCGACGAAGGCCTCGATGACGAGACCARCCTTCATGTCGGCGACACCGGGACCATAAGCCCGGCCGGCCTTGATGGTGAAGGGCCGGCGCGTCGGCTCGCCTTCCGGGAAGACGGTATCGCGATGTCCCAGCAACAGCACCGGGCGCTGGTCGTTGGCGGCCGGATTCGGCAGTCGCGCCTTGACGGCATCGCCATAACGAGCATCCGGGATGATCTCGACGCTGAGCCCGTTCGCTTCGTGGAACCGGGCGAGCACCTGCCCTGCCCTGTCGACGCCCGGCTTGTCATAGGAGCCGGAGTCGGTGTCGACCATCTCCCGCAGGAGCGCGACCATCGCGTCCTTGCGGCTGGCAAGCCACGCCGTCACCTTGGCTTCGTCCGGGGTCAACTCACTCATGGCCTGCGCTCTCTTGGTTCCGAATGGGACCGCGAAGCTAGAGCAGGACTGCGAAGTCTGGGAACGGGCATTTGCGCCGGACAGCCCTGCTTTTGCCGAGCAGACCTCTTCACGAGAATGCGCCCGCCGCATTGCGGCGAGCCTCAGCCGTCAGATCAGCGGATCGTATCGGGTCCGATGATCTGACCTTCTGTGCTTGCATCGGCTTCCCCGAAAGCTGCAATCCACCCTTGGGGCCGATTCCCAAACCGCCCGGTTACGCGCCTTGGGCGAGATGCGTGATGGCTGCAGCAACGCCACCGGCACCATGCGGGATATTCTGCGCCTGCAAGGCCATTTCGACGGCGCTCAGGCTGCCAAGCACCATCGGCGCATTGACATGGCCCATATGGGCAATGCGAAAGGCCTTGCCGGCGAGATCGCCGATCGCGAGCCCGAGCGTCACGCCGCAGACCGTCCGCGCATAATCGGTGATCGAACTCGGATCGCCCTGAACGAGGATTGTCGTGACCGAGGGCGCCCGCTGCGATGGTTCCTCGATATTGCAGGTCAGGACCTGGCCCTCGGCCCATCGCGACATGGCAGCATGGGTTGCCCCGGCAAGCAGGGCATGACGGCGCCAGACAGGCTCCAGTCCCTCCTCGAGGATCATGTCGAGCGCGGCGCGCAGGCCGAACATCAGATGCTCGGGCGGAGTGCCGAAATGCTTCATGTAGAGGAGCGGGCTCAGCCGTGAGGTCCAGTCCCAGTAGGCCGTCCGCATCGTCGCGTGCGGATGCGCGTGCAGCGCCTTCCCGCTCGCCGCGACGAAGGCCAGCCCGGGCGGCGTCATCAGCCCCTTCTGCGACGCAGACATGGCAATGTCGACGCCCCAATCGTCCATCTCGAACCGCATGCAGCCGAGCGAGGCGACGCCATCGATCATGTACAAGGCCGGGTGGCCGGCGGCATCGATCGCCTTGCGCACGGCCTGCACGTCGTTGACGACGCCGGATGCCGTATCGATCTGCACCATGAGCACGGCCTTGATCTCATGGTTCGTGTCGCGCCGCAGGCGTTCCTCGACGGCCACCGGATCGACCGCTGCGCGCCATGACCCGGCGAGGACCTCGACATCTGCCCCCAGGAAACGGGCCATCTCGCCCCAGCCTACGGCAAAGCGCCCGCTCGCCAGCACGAGAACCTTGTCGCCGCGGGAGAGCACATTGGTCAGGGCCGCTTCCCAGCCGCCATGCCCGTTGGCGGCATAGATGAAGGTCTCGCCCTTGGTGCGGAAGATCTTCCGGAAATCGGTCAGGAGCGTCTCGGTCAGATCGAGGATCGGCTTGGAGCTGAGTTCCTCGGCCGGCCGCATCATCGCCTGCAGCACGCGATCGGGGATATTGGTCGGGCCGGGGATTGCGAGCAAAGCCCGGCCGTTGGCGACACTCATGAAAAACTCCTGCTGGCCTTGCTGCGCCGCATGTCCATGCCCGTTGCGGCCGGGGCTACGACGCATGATGTCCGGCACGATATCCGGAAAGGGGATGTGAGCTAGCGCTGCGCTTCCGTCGCCATCTTCACCGCGAGGCCGGCAAGCACCGTGCCCATCAGCCAGCGCTGCACCACCGCCCAGAACGGCCGTGTGCGAAGGAAGAGGGCAATGCTGCCGGCGGTAAAGATGATCAGCGCATTGACGCTGCCGCTGATCACGATCTGGATCGCGCCGAGCACCAGCGACTGCGTCAGGACATTACCCGCCGCGGGATCGATGAACTGCGGCAGCAGCGCGAGATAGAACATCGCGATCTTGGGATTGAGCAGGCTGGTCAGGAAGCCCATGGCAAAGAGCTTGCGCGGCCCGTCAGGCACCAGCTCGCGAACCTGGAAGGGCGAGCGCCCGCCCGGCCGCAGCGCCTGCCAGGCGAGGTACAGGAGATAGGCCGCGCCACCGAAGCGCAGCGCGTCATAGGCATAAGGCACGGCGAAGAGCAGCGCCGTGATGCCGAAAGTGGCGCAAAGCATGTAGATGACGAAGCCAAGCACGACGCCGATGAGCGAGATCAGCCCGGCAGCATGTCCCTGCGAGATCGAGCGCGAGATCAGGTAGATCATGTTCGGACCGGGCGTCAGCACCATGCCGAACGCGATCAGGGCGAAGGCAAGCAGGCTCGAGAGCTCGGGCATGGCGGGTCTCCGAAACAGCGCCGGCAACCTGCATCGAACCGGAACAATCGACAAGCCGCATGGAACAGTGGGCCGCCATGCCCGTTTCTCACGCCAACCGCCCGAATTTCTGCGGACAGACAGCGCCTCTCATGTTGCTCTTCAGTCGCATCCTCTACACCGCCATTGCGGGTTCCCTGCTCGCCGCCTCGGTGATGCTGATGGTGGTTGCGGTCTGGCGGACGTTCACCGGGTTCCGAACCGGCGACGGCGCACTTGAGACCATGCTCGACGGCATCGGCCTCGTGATCATTGCGGTCGCGGTCGCGGATGTCGGCAACTTCCTGTTCGAGGAAGAGGTGATCAGCGATCGCGAATTGCGGCGCCCGGCAGAAGCGCGCGGCTCGCTGACCAAATTCATGACGATCATCATCATTGCGCTCAGCCTGGAATCGCTGGTGCTGATCACCAAGGCGTCGCGGACCACGATGAGCGACGTCGTCTATCCCGGCCTGCTGGTCCTGCTCGCTGTGCTGGCGATGGTCGGGCTCGGCCTGTTCCAGAAGCTGAGCCAGAACACGACGGCAACCGTGCCTGAAGCGAAAGAAGACAGCGACAAGCCTGCCCCCGTGAAGACTCTGGCCCGGGCGAAACGGACCAAGCAGGCCTGAACCGGAGGGCCGTTCAGCGCGGTTCGTCGACGAGGAGGAGATCGGTATCCTCGGGTCTGGTGCCGGCCGCCGTCAGCATGGCGTGAACCTGCCCGCGATGATGCGTCTGGTGGTTGAACATGTGCATGAGCGCAAAGGCGCGCGGCTTGCCGAGTTCGCGGCCGGCGGCCCCCGAATACCAGATCAGGGTCCCGCGCAGCCAGTTGGCGTCGACGGTAGCAGCCCAGGCCAGGATCGCCTCGTCGCGCTCGGCACGCCGACGGCGGAACTCGGCCCAGTCATCGACATAGATCGGTGCATCGCGGCCGCTGATCGGCGGCTTGGGCGTCCCGATCAGCCGGTGGAGCCAGATTTCGTCGGCCCACAGGATATGGTTCAGCGTACCGTGGATCGACTTGAAGAAGGCGCCGCGATCCCGACGGCGACCTTCCTCGTCAAGCGTATCGGCCGCATCGCACAGGCTCCGGTTCTGCCAGGCGTTGTAGCGCGCCATGGTCTGAACATAAGCCGGATCGACCATGCGTGCCTCCTCAGATGATATTGGCCTCCGTCAGCGGCCGCCCCGCAACGATGCGCTCGTGACCGAGATCGGCAAGATCGAGCGTGCGATAGCCGCCATGCACAATCTGCTCGGCAATCCCCCTTCCCACAGCCGGGGACTGCTGCAGGCCGTGCCCCGAGAAACCATTGGCGAGATAGAGATTCGGCAGGCCGACGGCCGGGCCGAGGATGGCATTGCCGTCGAGTTCATTCATGTCATAGGGGCCGGCCCAGGCGCGACCGGGCTTGATCGCCTCGAAGGCGGGCACACGATGGGCGAGCGGCGCCCAGACATGCTCCTCAAAAAAGGACCAGTCGACATCCTCCACATCGGCATCGGTCTCGATCCATTCGCGATCGAGTTCGGCCGGCGGGGAGGCGCCGCAAATGAACATCTGCCCCTCGCTGCCGCGCTTGCCCTCGGGCCGGCAATAGGCACCGGAGGTATCGATCAGAAGCGGGCAGTTATCGACCTCGCCCTTGCAGGTGAAGCTGAAGACGTAGCGCTTCATCGACCTGACGGGAATCGCGATGCCGGCCGTTGCCGCCAGCCGCGCACCATGCGTGCCCGAGGCGTTGACGACCGCGCCACAGYCGATGCGGCTGCCATCGCCAAGCTCGACGCCGACGACGCGACCGCCTTCCACGATAAAGCGCGCCGCTTCGCCCTGGCGGTACTCGACACCGAGCGCGCGCGCCTTCTTGCGAAAGGCCTGGAGCAGCGCCCAACCGTCGAACCAGCCCTCCCCGCTGACCCCATAGGTGCCGCAGGCGAGATCCTCGACATTGAGCCAGCTARATTTGCTGCGCAACATATCCGCAGCATAGAGCGCAATATCGGCGCCCTCGTCCTGCTGCAGTTTCTGGTTCGAGGCGAGGACCGGGGCTCCCTCGCCGCTCGCGACATAGAGGTAGCCGCCTTCATGCAGATCGATGGCCGGAACCTCGCCATCGACGGCGAGATGCGTCCCGATATTGCGCAAAAATTCGATGCCGTGGAGCGAGATACGGATGTTCACCGAACTCGAGAATTGCTGGCGGATCGAAGCCGCCGAGAGCGCCGAGGCGGAGTAGCGGTAGGTCGGATCCTTCTCCAGGACCACCACCTTGCCCTTGAAGCCTGGGTCGGCGGCGAGATGATAGGCGACGGAGGAACCGATGGCGGCCCCTCCACAGATCACGACATCGGCGGTCTCGGAAAAGGACGGCATGTCAGTCCTGCGCAGTTCGGGCCACGACGCTCTGTGGCCGGGGTTGGTGAATTTCACGCATGAATGACGCGACTGCGCCGGCTTGTCGAGTGCTCAGGCCGTGAGCCCGCATTCGCCGAGCAGCCAGTCGCGAAAGGCGATCACCGCCGGCAGCGCCGCCCGGGTCTCGGGATAGACCAGGTAATAGCCCTCCGTGCCGCTGACCGGCCGGTCGACCGGAACGACGAGCGCGCCCGAGCGCAATTCCTCCTCGATCAGGAAGCGCGGCACGATCGCAAGACCCAACCCAGCCACGGCCGCCTGCGAGACCATGGCAAATTGCTCGAAGCGCGGCCCCATCAGCGCCCGCTCCGGCGGCAGCCCCTGTTTTTCCAGCCAGTTCGCCCAGGCCCGGGGTCGCGTCGCCTGCTGCAGCAACGGCGCGCGCAGCATATCCGCCGGCTCCTTCAAGCCCAGGCGCTCGACCAGCGAGGGCGCCGCCACGGGAACGACCTCCTCCCCCATCAAGCGATGAAGCACAGCGCCAGGCCAGACCGGATCGCCGAAATGCACGGCGGCATCGATCGGCTCGCGCGCGAAATCAAAGGGCACCAGCTTGGTCGTGAAGTTGATGGTGACGCCGGGATGGGCCTCGATGAAGCGCGGCAGACGCGGAATTAGCCAGCGTGTGCCGAAGGTCGGCAGGATACCGAGATGCAGCACGCCGGCCGCGCCGCGAAAGGCCATGGCCGAGACGGTCGCGGCCGCAAGGCGCGAGAGCCCATCGCGGATCTMGGTCGCATAGGCGCTCCCGGCCGGCGTCAGGCTGACGCGTTTCTTGACGCGCTGGAACAGACTGACGCCGAGCACCTGCTCGAGATGCGCGACCTGGCGGCTGATCGCCCCTTGCGTCAGGTTCAGTTCCTCGGCGGCGCGCGTGAAACTGCCATGGCGCGCAGCCGCCTCGAAGGCCGCGAGCGCCGACAGGGAGGGCACCGAAAGGCGTCCGGGAACGAGATCAAAGGTCATGAGCTATTCTCATCAACTCGTGAGAACATATCGGTTGCCGAGCGCAACCGGAAGAGGGCATTCTGCGCCCTTCCGGCGCGGCGGCTCTTTCCCGCGCCATTTGACATACTAGCAATCGACAGGTCGGAACCAGGACATGGCTTCATCTTTGCCGAAGGATGCGCTCGCGCTGCTCAAGCGTCTCGGCGTGCCGGACACCGTCTTCGCGTCCGCGGGCCTTGCAGCACGCTCCCCCATCACTGGCGAGACGGTGGCGACGCTGCGCGAGACGAGCGTTGCGGAGACCGAGGCGGCGATCGGCCGCGCGCAGTCTGCCTTCCTGGCCTGGCGCAAGGTCCCGGCCCCGCGCCGTGGTGAATTCGTCCGCCTGCTCGGCGAGGAGCTGCGCAACGCCAAGACCGATCTCGGCCTGCTGGTGACGCTGGAAGCCGGCAAGGTCACCTCCGAGGGGCTCGGCGAAGTCCAGGAGATGATCGACATCTGCGATTTCGCGGTCGGTCTTTCGCGCCAGCTCTACGGCCTGACCATCGCCACCGAGCGCCCGAGCCACCGCATGATGGAGACCTGGCATCCGCTCGGCGTCTGCGGCGTGATCTCGGCCTTCAACTTCCCGGTCGCCGTCTGGTCCTGGAATGCGGCGCTTGCATTCGTCTGCGGCGACAGCGTCGTCTGGAAGCCCTCCGAGAAGACCCCGCTGACGGCGCTCGCCGTCCAGGCCATCGTCGAGCGCACCATGAAGCGCTTCGGCCCCGAGGCTCCGGTCGGCCTGTCGGAAGTCCTGATCGGCGGTCGCGAGATCGGCGACGCACTGGTGCAGGATCACCGCGTGCCGGTTCTCTCCGCCACCGGCTCGACCCGGATGGGCAAGGAAGTCGGCCAGAAGCTCGCCGCCCGCTTCGCCCGCGCCATTCTCGAACTCGGCGGCAACAATGCCGCGATCGTGGCGCCTTCCGCCGATCTCGATATCGCGCTCCGCGGCATCGCCTTTGCTGCGATGGGCACGGCCGGCCAGCGCTGCACCACGCTGCGCCGCCTGATCGTCCATGAGAGCGTCTATGACGCGCTGATCCCGCGCCTGATCAAGGTCTATGGCTCGGTCAAGATCGGCGATCCCCGCGAGGCCGGCGTGCTGGTCGGGCCGCTGATCGACGAGGCTGCCTATGAGGGCATGCAGAAGGCGCTCGGCGAAGCCAAGGCTGCCGGCGGCAAGGTCCAGGGCGGCGAGAAGGTCGATGTCGGCAGCGGTGGCTTCTATGTCCGTCCGGCGCTGGTCGAGATGCCCGAGCAGACCGGCCCGGTCGAGCGCGAGACCTTTGCGCCGATCCTCTATGTCATGAAGTACAAGACGCTGGACCAGGCGATCGCGCTGCAGAACGCGGTCGGTGCCGGTCTCTCCTCGTCCATCTTCACCCTCGACATGCGCGAGGCCGAGACCTTCGTTTCCGGCGAAGGCTCGGATTGCGGCATCGCCAACGTCAATATCGGCCCTTCGGGTGCCGAGATCGGCGGAGCCTTCGGCGGCGAGAAGGAGACCGGCGGCGGCCGCGAGGCCGGTTCGGACGCGTGGAAGGCCTATATGCGCCGCGCTACCAATACGCTGAACTACGGCACGACATTGCCGCTGGCGCAGGGCGTCAGCTTCGACGTCGACGCCTGAGCGAACGGGAGAGAAACCATGGCCGAAGCCGCACGCAGCCACTCCGCAAGCCACAAGCTCGCGGAATTCCAGTGGGACGATGCCTTCCTGCTCGACGACCAGCTCAACGAGGACGAGCGCCTGATCCGCGACACGGCCCGCCAATACGCGCAGGAGAAGCTGCTCCCGCGCGTCTCGGAGGCCTATCTCGAGGAGAAGACCGACCGCTCCATCTTCAATGAGATGGGCGAACTCGGCCTGCTCGGCGTGACGGTGCCGGAGGAATATGGCTGCGCCGGCGCCAACTACGTCTCCTATGGGCTGGTGGCCCGCGAGGTCGAGCGCGTCGATTCCGGCTATCGCTCGATGATGAGCGTGCAGTCCTCGCTCGTGATGTATCCGATCTACGCCTATGGCGACGAGAACCAGCGCAAGAAGTACCTGCCCAAGCTCGGCTCCGGCGAGTGGATCGGCTGCTTCGGCCTGACCGAGCCCGACGCCGGCTCCGACCCGGCCGGCATGAAGACCCGCGCCGAGAAGGTGGCCGACGGCTACAAGCTGACCGGCTCGAAGATGTGGATCTCGAATTCGCCGATCGCGGATGTGTTCGTGATCTGGGCGAAGTCGGCCGCGCATGACAACCAGATCCGCGGCTTCATCCTCGAGAAGGGCATGAAGGGCCTGAGCGCGCCGAAGATCGGCGGCAAGCTCAGCCTGCGCGCCTCGATCACGGGCGAGGTCGTCATGGACGGCGTCATCGTGCCGGAAGAGAACCTGCTGCCGAACGTCTCTGGATTGAAGGGGCCGTTTGGCTGCCTCAACCGCGCCCGCTACGGCATCTCCTGGGGCGTGATGGGCGCCGCCGAGGACTGCTTCCACCGCGCCCGCCAGTACGGGCTCGACCGCAAGCAGTTCAACAAGCCTCTGGCCCAGACCCAGCTCTACCAGAAGAAGCTCGCCGACATGCTGACCGAGATCACGCTCGGCCTGCAGGGCTCGCTTCGCGTCGGCCGCCTGCTCGACGACGGCAGGATGGCGCCCGAGATGATCTCGCTGGTAAAGCGCAACAATTGCGGCAAGGCGCTCGACATCGCCCGCCAGGCCCGCGACATGCATGGCGGCAACGGCATCTCGATCGAGTTCCACGTCATGCGCCATGCCGCGAACCTGGAGACGGTCAACACCTATGAGGGCACGCATGACGTTCATGCGCTGATCCTCGGGCGCGCCGTCACCGGGCTGCAGGCGTTCTTCTGAGCCGCGACCTCATGCCTGGGGCTTGCCCCAGGCATGTCTTTTTGCCGCGCACCCTTCAAGGGATGGCTGGGCCAAACCCGGCCATGACGGCAGCCTCGAAGCCGGAATGACCTGATGACGACTCCTCCCCTTGCCGGCCTGCGCGTCCTCGAACTCGCGCGCATCCTTGCCGGCCCCTGGATCGGCCAGTTGCTGGCCGATCTCGGCGCCGATGTCGTCAAGGTCGAAAGCCCAGAAGGCGACGACACCCGCAACTKGGGTCCTCCCTTCGTCGAAGGGACCGACGGCGGCACGCTCTCGGCGGCCTATTTCCACAGCGCCAACCGCGGCAAACGCTCGATCACGGCCGATTTCCGCACGGAGGAGGGCCGCGCCCTGGTGCGCAAGCTCGCCGGCCATGCCGATGTGGTGATCGAGAACTTCAAGGTCGGCGGGCTCGCCAAATACGGGCTCGACGCCGCCTCGCTGCGCAAGCTTCATCCGAACCTGATCTATTGCTCGATCACCGGCTTCGGACAGGACGGTCCCTATGCCGAGCGCGCCGGGTACGACTTCCTGATCCAGGGCATGGCCGGCTCGATGTCGATCACCGGCCAGCCCGACGGCCAGCCGACCAAGGCCGGCTATGCCAAGACGGACATCTTCACCGGGCTCTACGCGACCGTCGGCATCCTGGCGGCGCTGCGGCGACGCGATGYCACCGGCGAGGGCGCAACGCTCGACCTTGCCTTGATGGACACGCAGGTCGCCGTGCTCGGCAACCAGGCGCTGAACTACCTGGTCTCAGGAAAAGCCCCGGCCCGGCTCGGCAACGCCCATCCCAATATCGTGCCCTACGAAGTCTTCCCCGTCGCAGACGGGCACATCATCATCGCGACCGGCAATGACGGGCAATACCGCAGGCTTTGCGACGTGCTTGGCCGCTCCGATCTCGGCAGTCATGCCGATTATGCCGACAACAAGGGCCGGGTCGCCAACCGCGCAATCCTGATCCCGATGCTGGCTTCGCTGACCGCCCGCCGCCACAAGGCCGAACTTCTGGCTGCGCTGGAAGAAGCCGGCGTTCCGGCCGGCCCGATCAACACGATCGACGAGGTCTTTGCCGATCCGCAGGTGGTGGCCCGCGGCATCAAGGTCGACCTGCCTGCCGAGGCTGCGGCCAAGGGCGCGATCCCGACCGTCGCCTCGCCCATCGTCATCGACGGCGAACGGCAGGTCGCATCGCGGCCTAGCCCTCGGCTCGGCGAACATCAAGACGACATCCTGAACGACCCCGCCTGGGGAGGGCATACACATGGCTGAACGGACTGGCGGGCAGATCCTCGTCGACCAATTGCTGATTCATGGCGCGACCGACGCCTTCTGCGTGCCCGGCGAGAGCTATCTCGCCGTGCTCGACGCGCTGCATGACGCGAAGCTGAAGGTCACCATCTGCCGCGCCGAAGGCGGCGCCGCGATGATGGCCGAGGCTGCCGGCAAGCTCACAGGCAAGCCCGGCATCTGCTTCGTCACCCGCGGCCCCGGCGCGACCAATGCCTCGCCGGGCATTCATATCGCCGACCAGGACTCGACCCCGATGATCCTGTTCGTCGGCCAGATCGAGCGCGGCATGCGCGAGCGCGAAGCCTTCCAGGAACTCGATTACCGCGCCGTCTTCGGMACCATGACGAAATGGGCGACGGAGATCGACGACGCTGCCCGCATTCCCGAGATCATCAGCCGTGCGTTCCATGTCGCGACCTCCGGCCGCCCCGGCCCGGTGGTGATCGCGCTGCCCGAGGACGTGCTGACCGACCTCGCCGACGTCGCGGACGCAGAACCCTATCAGGTCACCGAGACGCATCCCTCGCTGCTGCAGACGATCGACCTGCAGAAGCGGCTCTGGGCCGCGAAATCGCCGATTGCCATCCTCGGCGGCTCGCGCTGGAACCCGCAGGCGATCGAGCGTTTCCAGCGTTTTGCCGAGCGCTTCGACCTGCCGGTCGCGGTCTCCTTCCGCCGGCAGATGCTGTTCCCGGCCAACCATCCGAATTTTGCCGGCGATCTCGGCATCGGCCCCAATCCGAAGCTCCTGAAGCGCATCCAGGACAGCGATCTCGTGCTGCTGGTCGGCGGCCGCCTCTCCGAGATGCCGAGCCAGTCCTACACGCTGTTCGGCATCCCCAATCCGGGCCGCCCGCTGGTGCATGTCCATCCCGATCCGGAAGAACTCGGCCGCGTCTACCGGCCAAGCCTCGCGATCAATGCCTCGCCGACCGCCTTCTGCGCCGCCTTGGAGACCGTTCATCCGCCCCAGACGATCAACTGGGCGAGTGCGGCGGCCGAAGCGCATGATGCCTATCTCGCCTGGAGCGAGCAGCCCGCCCCGGTACCTGGCGCCTTCCATCCCGGCGAGGCCGTCACCTGGTTGCGTCGCTACCTCCCCGATGACGCGATCCTCTGCAACGGTGCCGGCAACTACGCCACCTGGGTGCATCGCTTCCATCGCTTCACCAAGTTTGCGACGCAGCTCGCGCCGACCTCCGGGTCTATGGGTTATGGCGTGCCGGCGGCAATCGGCGCCAAGCGGCTGTTTCCCGAGAGAACGGTGGTCGCCTTCGCCGGCGACGGCTGTTTCCTGATGAATGGCCAGGATTTCGCGACGGCCGTGCAGTACGAACTGCCGGTGATCGTCGTCGTCGTCGACAACGGCATGTACGGCACGATCCGCATGCATCAGGAGAAGCACTATCCTGGCCGCGTCTCGGCAACGACGCTGAAGAACCCGGATTTCGCGGCCTATGCCAAGGCTTTCGGCGGCCATGGCGAGCGCGTCGAGACCACGGCCGAGTTCGCTCCGGCCTTCGAGCGCGCGGTCGCCAGCGGCAAGCCGGCGATCATCCACTGCCTGCTCGATCCCGAAGCGATCACGCCGGCAAAGTCGCTCTCCACGATCCGCGAGGAAGCCTTCGCCGCTCAGCGCTGATCGCCGCGGAGCGCGACCCATCTGCGGCCGAACCACATGCGGCGCAGCAGACCGTCACGCCAGATCAGTACGTGAACCAGCGCCGCCGCGACATGAATCGCGGCGAGCGCGAGGAGAAGGTTGCCCGCCCAGGCATGCAGAGCCTGCATCAGCTCATAGGTCGCCTTGTCGGGCCCGATGAGATGCGGGACGGCAAGCCAGCCGAAATAGAGCGTCGGGATCTGCAGCGGCGCGGCCGACACCATGAGCAATCCCGTGACAGGCAGCGCGATCAGGCAGACATACAGGCCTGCATGGACCACGTCGCTGGCCCGCTGCAGCCATCGCCCAGCATTCGCCGGCGGCGGCACAGGGGCGACCATGCGCAGGACAAGCCGCAGCACGATCATGCCTGCGACCGTCAATCCCACCGACTTGTGCAGTTGGTAGAGTTCGAAACGCTCGACGAGGTTGCGGCTTTCATCGCGCATCGGCGACGCGATCAGGAACTGGGCAATGACCAGCAGCAATGTCAGCCAATGCAGCGCGACGAGGGCCGGGTGCCAGCGCATCGGCCGCCCCACCACCTCGCTCATCGCGCAAGCTGCCCCTTGATCACAAGCTCGACCGCGTCATCGACGACATTGACCTCCCGGCCGAGTTCGAATGCAGGGCGCAAAAAGGTGCCATTGGCCTGGAAGGGCAGCTTTTCGCCGCGCCTGGCCCTGTCGATGTCGCCATCGACGACAGCCATCACCGTAATGGGGCGGGTGATCGAACGGATGGTGAGCTGCCCGCGTATCTCGAGGCTGCGGTCGCCGGTGCGGATCACCGCAGCAGAGGTGAAGCTCGCGGTCGGATAGCGCCCCGTATCGAGCATGCTCTCGCCCTTGATGAAGCCATCCATGAGGGCAGAGCCGGCCTGGAGCGAACCCGTCTCGATCGTGACCCTGATGCGGCTGCGTTCAGGCCGATCGAAATCGAGCGCCAATGTCCCGTCATAATGCGTGAAATGGCCGGTCGCGACGACTGCCCCGAAGCGGCGGGTCACGAAGCTGATATCGGTGGCCCCGCGCTCGATACGCCAGGTCGTTTGCGCCGCTGCAGGCTCGGCGACGACCAGGCCGGCAATCACGAGTGCGACATAACGGAGCATCCCGCCATTGTCGCGCCCATGATGGCCGGGCCGTGGCACCCGGCCCCGCACACGCAAAGGTGATGCCGCCCTAATGCATCGGCCTGAAAGGTGGATTGCGGCTTTCGGGAAAGCCGATGCAAACACAAAGGGTTCGATCACCGGACCGGATACGATGTCCGGTCCGGTGATCTAGCCTGCCTGCGGCGTCGCTCGCCTGGCGGCGGCGCCATTGAAGGTCGAACGGATCGCCATGGCCAATGCGATACAAGCCCAGCCCTGGAAGATCAGCTCGATCGCGAGGAAGGTGCCGAGGACCCAGAAGCTCGAGGCCGGCCATTGCGCCAGGATCATCCCGCCGAGCGCGAGTGAAAGCAGCCCGGAGACCAGAACCCAGATCCAGACCGGCGTCGGCCGCGTCTGGAAGGCGACGATGATGCGGAAGATGCCGGCTGCGACCAGGGCAAAGCCCGCCAGAAGCGTCAGCGACGCCGTCGCCACGACCGGGTTGATGAAGGTCATGATGCCGACGCCGAGATAGAGCAGGCCGATCAGCACATGCATCAGCAGGCTTTTCCAGCCGCTGTGCCGGAAGGCGTCGATCAGCATGACCACGCCGCCGGCGAACATCATCGCGCCGAACCAGATGGCGCTGGCAACGCTGAGCAAGGCGGAAGCGCCAAGCCCGAGCACGCCAAGGATGACCAGGGCAATACCGGCTGCAAGCAGCCAGCCCCAGTTACGTCGCAAAGGCAGGAGATGCGTACCGAGAGAAGGTGGTTGATGCGCGGGTGCGTCCGACATGACCAGGCCCCCAGTGGAACTTCACGAAGGCTCCCACCACCGGGGCTCGCCGTCAACTCCGGGCGCACCCTAGGGGCGAACCGCTAATGTTCTCAATAGGTTGCCAGACCGCCCAAAAGATCGAAAACGGCGCCGGCGGAGAAACTGCAGCGCTCACTCGCCAGCCAGGCGACGAGCTCGRCCAGCTCATCGGCCGTTCCCAGCCGTCCGAGCGCGCTCTTGGCGACCGCGCCGGGCCGCCATTCAGGCGAACGCGACCTGAGCCAGCGGCGTGACACGGATCGTCGCGGAACCGGCATCGAAACCATCCAGCAGGGCATTGTGATGCGCCACGATCTGCTCGACCTGCAACGTATCGCTGTCGGCGGTCGTATGCGCATCGGCGACGAGCGTGACATCGAAGCCCAGGCCGACGGCACGCCGGCAGGTGGTGTCGACACAGTACTGCGTCATCAATCCGGCGATCACGAGATGGCCGATCCTCCGTTCCGCGAGCACAACCTGCAGGGCCGTGTCGTGAAAGGAATCGCAGGCCGTCTTGTGAACGACGATGTCGCCGGGTTGTCGCGGCAGGTCGGGATGAAGGTCCCAACCTAGGGTCCCGGTTTCCAGACGGTGTCCGGCCGGGCCGTCATGCTGGATGAAGATCACCGGGCGCTGGGCGGCATGCGCGCGGCCGATCAACTCGGCCAGGCGCTCGCGCACTTTCGCAAAGCGCTCCCCGACGACTGCGCGCGCAGCTACCGGCACGGCCAGGATGTCGCGCTGGACGTCGATGATGACAAGTGCCGACATCAGGCAGCCTTGGCGCCCTCGAGACGGGCATCGACCAGCTTGCGCAGGTTGCGCAGATCCTTGACGAAGCCGCGAATGCCTTCGGCGAGCTTCTCTGTCGCCATTGCATCCTCGTTCAGCGCGAAGCGGAACGCCTTCTCATCGAGCAGCAGCTTCGCGGGTGCCTTCCCGGAATTGTCCGGCGCGAGCCTGCGCGGCAGATCGCCCTGCGCCGCGGCGAGCTCGTCGAGCAGGCCGGGGCCGATGGTCAGCCGGTCGCAGCCCGCCAGCGCCTCGATCTCGCCCGTATTGCGGAAAGAGGCGCCCATCACCACCGTGTCGATGCCGTAAGCCTTGTAATAGGCATAGATGGTGCGGACCGAGACCACGCCGGGATCGGTTTCCGCCGTGTAGGGGCCGCCGCCGGCCTTGACGTGCCAGTCGAGGATTCGACCGACAAAGGGGGAAATCAGGAAGGCCTTCGCATCCGCACAGGCGATCGCCTGCGGCAGCGAGAAGAGCAGGGTCAGGTTGCAGTCGATGCCCTCGGCCTGCAGCACCCTGGCCGCCTGGATGCCCTCCCAGGTCGAGGCGATCTTGATCAGGATGCGCTCCCGCCCGATGCTGCGCTCCTTGTAGGCAGCGATGATGGCACGGGCCTTGTCGATGCTCGCCTGCGTGTCGAACGAGAGATCGGCATCGACCTCGGTCGAGACCCGTCCGGGGACGATTCCGGCAAGTTCGGCGCCGAAGGTCACGGCCAGCCGGTCGCAAACCGCATGCACGCGGGCCTCGCTGGAACCGGCAGCCTTCCGGCCCCAGACAATCGCCTCATCCACGAGATGGGCATAGGCCGGGGTTTCGACGGCCTTGAGCAGCAAGGTCGGGTTCGTGGTGCAATCGACAGGCTTCAGACGGCGCACCGCTTCGATATCGCCGGTATCGGCGACGACGGTGGTCATCTTGCGGAGCTGGTCGAGCTTGGAAGCGGTCATGGCGATCCTGCCGAAATCGGTGTCTTGAACAATGGTCAAACCTGCGGCGCTCTTCCGGTCCGGTCAAGCGAGTAGGCCGGAAKGACGGCTGCGCGCACGGCGCAGATGGGTCAGCTCTTGACTGCCCCCGATGTCAGGCCCCCGACCATGTTCTTGCGGAAGCCATAATAGATCACAGCCGGCGGGATGGCGTAGAGCAGGCCCGCGGCCATCAGCAGATTCCAGGGTGCGTCATCCGCCGAGAGGAAGAGTCCAAGCCCCACTGCCAGAGGCACCGCCTTTTCGCTCGAGAGCAGCAGGAAGGCGTAGAGATACTCATTCCAGGCGAGCAGCAGCGCGTAGATGCCGATGACCACCATCGACGGCTTCATCAGCGGCAGATAGACCATGCGGAAGAGCTGCAGCGAGGTCGCGCCATCCATGATCGCCGCCTCGTCGAGTTCCTTCGGCAGCTTGTCGGAGGCCTGCTTCAGAACCCAGATCGCATAGGGCGAAGCCAGCGCGACCATGGCGAGGATCAGCGCAGTCTGCGTGTTGAGCAGCCCGTAGGAGCCCATCGCCTTGTACATCGGGATGGCGAGGAAGGCGGCCGGGATGAGGTAGGTCGCCAATGCCAGGTTCATGATCGTGCGCCCGCCCCTGACCCGCAGCCGGGCGATGGCGAAGGCGGCGCAGGTGGCAACGAAGAGCGTCAGCAGCCCCGTGGCCACGGCGATGAAGAAGCTGTTGAACATCTGCAGCCAGAAATTGGTCAGGTAATAATGCTGCTGCTTGAAGACGATCTGGAAGTTCTGGAGCGTCGGCTGATCGGGCCAGAGCTTGCCGGCCAGCATCGACTCCTGGTTGGAGATCGAGAGCACGAAGAGATGGTAGATCGGCAGAAGGGTCCAGAGCAGGACCGGGATCGCGATCAGGATCAGCTTGCCTTCGTCGAGAACCTTTTTCATCACTCGGCTCCCTTGGACAGGCGCTTCACCATCACGAAGACCATCGGCAGGATCAGCGGCATCGCGACGATGATGGAGGCGATACCGAGATCCAGGTTGTTGTTGCGCATGTAGCGGATGCCGAGTGTCGCCAGCACATGGTTCAAGTCGCCCGGCCCACCCCCGGTGAGCAGGTAGACGCTGTTGAAATCACCCAGCGTCCAGATCATCGAGAGCATGGTCGAGGTGACATAGAGCGTCGCCAGCGACGGCCAGGTGATGAAGCGGAACTGCTGCCACCCGTTGGCTCCGTCGACGCTCGCGGCCTCATAGAGATCCTGCGAGATCGCCAGGCGGCCGGTGACCAGGATCAGCGTCCAGAACGGCAGCGACTTCCAGATATGGACCATGATCGAGCTCGCGAAGGCGAGTGTCGGGTCGGTGAGCCAGCCCGGCCCCTCGACGATGCCGAACCAGTGGAAGAGCTGCTGGTTGAGCATGCCGTTCTCCGGGTTCAGCATCACCCGGAAGGACAGGATGGTCGGAATCGAGGGCACGGCCCAGGGCAGGATGAACAGCACCAGCACGATGCGCACCCAGGCGCGCTGCTGCACGAAGAAGCCCGAGAGCCAGAGCGCGAGCAGGAACTTGAGGTTCACCGCCACGAACAGGAAGATGATGGTATTGACTACCGTGCGAACGAAGATCGGGTCCGCGAAGAGTGCGCGATAGGACTGCCAGTTGAGCCCCAGCCAGAGGCCGTAACCGACCGGGTAGACCACCATCACGGCGAAGACGAGAATATAGGGCATCAGCATCAGCGCGCCCCAGAGCGCCCTGTCTCGCGT